>JAHZES010000171.1:0-3233 GCA_019421725.1 Clostridiales bacterium
CTGAAGGCACAGTGCCCCCGGCCGCGGCCCCTCCGCGTCTGCAGGAATCAGTAAATGACGCGGTACCGACGCGTTTTCCTCCGAGCAAAACCGGAACCGGATCTCTCGCGCATGAAGCTTTTCGTCGTAACGGTCGTATTCCACCGTGAGGCGCGGGTCGGTACGGCAATGCTCAATCTGCGCAAGCCCCAACAGCCCGGCCAGGCGTGTCCGTGCAGCGTGCTGCCATTCCGCCGGTTCGGTTTGGCCGTCCCAGCGCATAGCGGGGGTGATCGCATCGATCAATGCATGCTCATGCTCCGCAGGCAGCAGCCCAACCAGTTCGCTCGTGTTCATGATAATCCCCCTTTCCGCAATATTTTACATTCGTCAGCTTCCGATCGCCGCACGCATGAATTTTACCGCACGCGGCGCATTAATCAGATAATCGTCCTCGCGGCCTTCCATATTTACACGGCCGCAATAAGGCGCGCTGCGCAGCACCGTCCCGAACGTGCGCAGATATTCGCCGCCCAGACTGCCCGGCCAGCCACGGCTTGGCGCTTCGGCCACATGCACATGGCGCAGAATGTCCGCGTTTTCCACCAGCGAGATAAGCGGCTCCTGTTCGCAATACATATGATACGAATCCGCAAGCAGCCGCAGATTCGGCAGACTCAGCCGCCGCACATATGCCGCACCCTCGCGCACGGTATGGATCAGATTAGTTTCCTGACTGCGCAGCGGTTCAATCACAATAGTCACTCCTGCTTTGCGCGCCCGCTGCTCTGCCCCGGTCAAAAATGCATCGAGCCGCACCTGTGCATCCGCTCCGCTCATTCCGTCCGGAATCATGCGCGCCGTACCGCTGCCAAACACCACGATCTGTACGCCGATCAGCGCCATCCGCCGGCAAGCCTCCTGTACATAATCCATCAGCTCCGGCCGCGTGGGGTCGCAAAGGATCGGCATCGTGCCGGGAATAAAACCGTTGCAGCACTCCAACGGCAACTCTCCTGCTGCGTGCGCTTCCGCCAGTTTGCTCAGCCCGGTATCCGAGAGCGCCATCAGCCTTGCAACGTCGGTTTCTACACAATCATATCCCGCATCAACCGTCATGCGTGTATTGATGCAGATCACATCCGCGCTGTCGGCGTTCCTGTCTCCGTTCAACGCTTCTCCCGGCAGGCAGCAGCCCAGTCGTATCATAAAATGATTCCCCCTTTTCGTTCGATGCATTCTGGTACCCACTATTAGGCATTATTATAAAAACATACATGCAGCATGTCAATATAAAATTGACCGAAAATAGAAAAAAGATTTGTTCTTCTGCATAAAAAATACCCTCAGGGAGCAATTCCCCAAGGGTTTGGATACGCTTTTCATATTCAACGATCTGCAAGTCGGCGGTATTCGCGGCGCTCTGCGACGCTTTTGTACGACGGGCGAATTATTTTGCCGGCATTGACAATTTCCTCGATGCGATGCGCACTCCAGCCTGCAATGCGCGAAATGGCGAATATCGGCGTATAAAGCTCCTGCGGCAGGTCAAGCATGCTGTAAACAAAGCCGCTGTAAAAATCGATATTGGCCGAAACGCCCTTGTAAATCTTTCGTTCGTCGGCGATCACCTTCGGCGCAAGGCGTTCCACCAGTGAATAGAGCCGGTACTCTTCGGTGCGCCCCTTTTCCCAGGAAAGCTGCTCCACAAAGCCCTTGAATACATTTGCGCGTGGATCCGAAAGCGAATAGACTGCATGCCCCATTCCGTAAATCAATCCGGAACGGTCAAAGGCCTCCTTGTGCAGCAGCCGGCGCAGATAATCCTCCACCGCCTCTTCGTCCGCCCAATCGGCGAGCGACTGCTTCATATCCTCAAACATGCGCACAACCTTAATGTTTGCACCGCCATGGCGCGGACCTTTGAGCGACGCAAGCGATGCGGCCACCGCGGAATAGGTGTCGGTGCCGGAGGAGGTCACAACATGCATGGTAAAGGTAGAATTATTGCCTCCTCCATGCTCCGCGTGGAGCACCAGCGCAAGGTCCAGAACGCGAGCCTCCGTTTCGGTAAAGGCGCAGTCTGCACGAAGCATATGCAAAATGTTTTCCGCCGTGGAAAGCTCCGGCTGCGGGCTGTGGATAAACAGGCTGTTGCCGCAGGCGTAATGGCTGTATGCCTGATAGCCGTAAACCGCCAGCTGGGGAAACAGCGCAATCAGCTGCAGGCACTGGCGCAGAACGTTTTCCACGCTGGTATCCAGCGCATTTGTGTCGTAGGAATACAGCGTCAGTACGCTGCGGGCAAGCGTATTCATCATATCGGCGCTTGGCGCCTTCATCACAACGTCACGCACAAAATTGGTCGGCAGTGTCCGGTAGCCGGAAAGCAGTTTTTGAAATGCGTCAAGCTCTTCGGCATTCGGCAGGCGGCCAAACAGCAGCAGATAAACAGTTTCTTCAAATCCAAAGCGGCGCTCCTCAATAAAACCTGCCACGATCTGTTCCACATCCACGCCGCGGTAAAACAGCTTTCCTTCGCAGGGGACCTTTTCTCCATTGACTGTCCTGCTTGACTGAATTTCAGAAATTTCTGTCAGACCTGTTAACACGCCGTTTCCGTTCAGATCTCTCAGGCCGCGGTTGACCTTAAGTTCAGAAAATAACGCCGACGGGATGGTACTGTTCCGGACCGCCTGCTGCGCAAGCATCTCAATCTCCGGTGTAATGTCAGAGTAGCTGATATTTGTGTTTGCCATCTCGAACGACTCCTTTTCTCTTTTTTGTAATTCATACTGTTTATTATATCACAACCGTTGCCTGGAAAAATGAATAAATTATGAGCAAGTCGCAAATTTATTAATTAATGCTGCTAATATCCGGTAGCTTTTTACACCATTCGCTGTAGATCCCGCCGCGGGCAAGCAGCTCCCGGTGGGTTCCCTGCTCGGCAATCACGCCGCCGCGAAGCACATAAATGCAGTCACAGTCCCGCACCGTAGAAAGGCGATGCGCAATAAACAGCGCCGTGCGCCCGCGGGAAATAGAGGCAATCGACTGCTGGATCACCTGCTCTGTATTGGAATCAATGTTTGCGGTCGCCTCATCAAGCACCAGAACGGCCGGATCGTGTGCAATGGCGCGCGCAAAGGAAATCAGCTGCCGCTCCCCTGCCGAAAACGTACTGCCGCGTTCAGCCACTCTGGTCTGCAGACCGTCCGGCTGCTTTGCAATAAACGCATCTGCAGCGGCAA
>JAHZES010000171.1:3243-3836 GCA_019421725.1 Clostridiales bacterium
GGCAAGACGAACCGCCCGGTCAATCTCCTCCTCCGTCATCGGATCGGAAAGCGAAATATTCTCGGCAATCGTACCGGAAAAAAGAAAAACCTCCTGCAGCACTGTACAAACTCCCCGGCGCAGCGCTCCAAGCTCCCATTCCTCCACCGGAACGCCGTCTACCAGAACCTTCCCGCGCTGAGCATGATACAATCCCGAGATAAGGCTGATGATCGTGGTTTTCCCCGCGCCGGTCGGACCGACAAACGCAGCCTTCTGTCCCCTTTCCACCCGAAAGCTGACACCGCGCAGCACCCAGTTTTCTCCTTCGTAAGCAAACCAGACATTCTGAAACTCCACTGTTCCCAAAACCGGCCCGGCAAAGCTTCCCCCGCGTTCCTGCGCTGCGGTATCATCCAGCACTTCGAACACACGGTCGGCAGAAACAGCCGCCGACTGGATCGTATTATATTTTTCGGCAAGATCGTTTATCGGTTCAAAAAACTTTTTGATGTACGTGGTAAATGCATAAACAACGCCAAGCTCCAGCACGCCGCCCGTAATTCCCTGCCAGCCGTAAACAATCAGCGCGGCGACCGCCAGCGCCAGCACCA
>JAHZES010000171.1:3846-4161 GCA_019421725.1 Clostridiales bacterium
GGAGCAGGCTGTTAAACCGGATCTGCAGCAGTGTTGTAGAATAATATTCACGGTCCAGCGCGGCAAATTCCTCATACTTTTCTTTTTCACGTCCAAACGTCTGCACGGTTTTCATTCCATCGATGTTTTCGGAAAAAAAACCGTTGATCCTCCCGATCAGCTTTTTCATTCGTTTAAAGTTTTTTCTTAACGCCCTGCGCATGGAAAACGTGATCAACGCGATCACCGGAACAGCGGCAAACCCTACCAGCGCCAATCGCCAGTTCATGGCAAGCATTACCCCGACGATGCCGGTCAACAGCACAACATCCCGAA
>JAHZES010000172.1 GCA_019421725.1 Clostridiales bacterium
CGCGCACTACAAAGCTCTGATGGCGCAAAAATATGCCGATATCGTTTACAATGGCCAGTGGTTCACACCGCTGCGTGAAGCAATGGATGCCTTTGCTGATAAGCTGGAAGAAACCGTTACCGGTGATGTCAAGCTGAAACTTTACAAGGGCAATATAATCAATGCGGGCGCTACGTCTCCGTACTCCCTTTATGATGAGCAAACGGCTTCCTTCGGCGAGGACGAAGATTATGACCAGAAGGATTCTGCAGGATTCATCAATCTCTTTGGCCTGCCGATCAAGGTTCGCGCAAAGAAACTCGGGAAATAACGGCGTTGTTCGCATAAATATTCAGCACCTGTCGGAATTTCGGTTCCGGCAGGGTTTCCTGTTACTATGACGAATTTTACTTTGATGCAGGAGGGTGTGCCTTGAAGCTTTGGACAGGACGGTTCAGCAAGGAAGCCGCAAAAACTACGAACGATTTTAATTCTTCCATTTCGTTTGACTGCCGTATGGCGAAGGAGGACATTGCCGGCAGCATTGCGCACGCCACAATGCTCGGCGAATGCGGTATTATTTCAGCGCAGGATCAGGCGTTGATCTGCCAGGGTTTGAACGGGATTTTGGAGGATCTGGAATCCGGTGTTCTGCAGATCGATCCCAATGCCGAGGATATCCATACCTTTGTGGAGGGTGAACTGACCGCCCGGATCGGGCAGGCAGGAAAGCGCCTTCACACAGCCCGCAGCCGCAACGATCAGGTGGCGCTTGATTTGCGTATGAGTCTCAAAACACAGGCGAAGGGGCTCCGCAAGCAGCTTGTTTCGCTGGTCGGCACGCTCTGCGATCAGGCGGAGAAGTATGCAGATACGGTGATGCCCGGATACACGCATCTCCAACGTGCGCAGCCGATCACATTCGGCCATCATCTGATGGCCTATGCCGAAATGTTCCTAAGGGATCTCGGGCGGCTTTCGGATGCAGTCAGGCGCATGGATGTAATGCCGCTCGGTTCCTGTGCGCTGGCCGGAACAACTTATCCGCTCAACCGTGAAAGAACGGCAGAGCTGCTCGGGTTTGCCGCTGTTTCGCAAAACAGTCTGGACGGAGTCGCCGACCGGGATTTTTGCGTTGAGCTTGCCGCCACCATTTCCTTGGTGATGGTGCACCTTTCCCGTTTTTCAGAGGAAATCATTCTCTGGTGCTCGTGGGAATTTAAATTTATCGAGCTGGACGATGCCTATTCCACCGGTTCAAGTATTATGCCGCAGAAAAAAAATCCCGATATCACGGAGCTGATCCGCGGCAAATCGGGCCGTGTTTTTGGCGACCTGACGACGCTGCTGACTATGCTCAAGGGGCTGCCCCTTGCCTATAATAAGGATATGCAGGAGGATAAGGAAGCCATTTTTGACGCCTTTGATACGGTGCAGCTTTGCTTGACCGCATTTATTCCGATGCTGCAGACAATGACTGTTTTGCCGCAAAACATGCGCAAAGCAGCTGCGGGCGGATTTATCAATGCGACGGACTGTGCGGATTATCTCGTTTCCAAGGGGATTCCGTTTCGGGATGCGTATAAGGCGACCGGCTGTCTGGTGGCTCGCTGTATCGAATTGGGGCTGACGCTCGAAACGCTGCCGCTGAGCGAGTATCAGGCTGTTTGTCCGCAGTTTGATAACGGCGTGTTCGACGCCATTTCTCTGGAGCGTTGTGTAGAAGGCAGAAAAGTGCTTGGCGGCCCGGCGCCGGAGAATGTCCGTGCACAGGCCAAACGGGTACGCAGTTTGATTGCAGAAAAATAATTTTCCGCCGGTCTTGCGGCGAAAGGGTGAATTTGTTATGATAAAAGCAGGGATCGTCGGCGCGACCGGATATGTCGGCGCAGAGCTTGTGCGTCTGCTGGCGCAGCATCCGCAGGCACAGCTGTCTGCAGTCAGCTCCGTGTCGTTTGAAGGCAAACCGCTCAGCGACGTTTATCCGATGTATCGCGAACTGTGCGATATGGAATGCGGTTCCTCGGATGAAGTGATCAAACGGTCGGACGTTGTGTTTGCAGCGCTGCCGCACGGACTTTCGCAGGAGCTTGCCGCGCAGTGCATTGCCGCAGGCAAGGTTCTGATCGATATGGGAGCGGATTTCCGACTGAAAAGCGAAGAGGCGTACCATGAATGGTATGGTGGCACCTTTCTCGACCCAAAGCTGCATGAACAGGCGGTTTATGGCCTGCCGGAGTTTTTTCGCAGCGAGATCCGCGGAAAACGCCTTATTGCAAACCCCGGATGCTACACCACTGCGGTGCCGATGGCGCTTGCTCCTGCCGTTAAGAACGGCTTTGTGGAGCTTGCTGGTATTATTGCCGACTGCAAAAGCGGCGTTACGGGCGCGGGGCGCGGCCTGACCCAGAACACGCATTATGCGGAGCTGAACGAAGGCTTTGCACCGTATAAGGTCGCCACGCATCGCCACACTCCGGAAATTGAGCAGACGCTTTCTGTCCTTTCCGGCGAAGCGATGACCGTAACGTTTGTGCCGCATCTGCTGCCGGTCAACCGCGGCATCCTGGCCACCTGCTATGCGCGTCTGAAGGAGGGCGTGACCGAGGAGATGCTGCGCGGCGCTTACGAAGAGTTTTACCGCGGCGAGCCTTTTGTCAGGCTTTTGCCAAAAGGAAGCGCTGCGAATATCAAAAACGTAAAGTACTCTAATTTCTGCGATATTTCTTTGCATATCGATCCGCGAGCCGGATTGCTGATCGCGGTTTCCGCAATTGATAATATGGTTAAGGGCGCTGCCGGTCAGGCGATCCAGAACATGAATCTGGTGTTTGACCTGCCCGAAACAGCCGGGCTGCTTTCCATGCCGCCGGCGTTTTAATCGGAAGATTTGATTGGTTGCGGCGATTTTCAAAGCCCGATCGTACCGCAGAAGGGATGTAATATTGATGCAGATTAAAAAAATTGCAGGCGGTGTAACCGCCCCTGACGGCTTTCTGGCTTCCGGAATTCACTGCGGGATCCGTAAGAATAAGCAAAAGCGTGACCTGGCGCTGATTTACAGTGAAGTACCGTGTACGGCTGCCGCGGTGCATACACAGAATCTGGTTTGCGGCGCGCCGAATACGGTGACCCGCCGCCACCTGGAAAATCATGTGGCGCAGGCGATCATCTGCAACAGCGGCAATGCGAACACCTGCAATGCCGACGGAGAACAGAAGGCAGAAATGATGGCGAAGCTGATCGCGCGCCGTTTGTCGCTCAAGCCGGAAGACGTGGTCGTGGCTTCTACCGGTGTCATCGGTCAGGTTTTGCCAATTGAACCTATCGAAAACGGTGCGGATCAGCTGGTCGCCGAGCTTAGCCGCAGCGGCAGCACTCACGCTGCAGAAGCAATTGTTACAACAGATACCGTCATCAAGGAGACAGCCTGCGAATTTACGCTGGGAGGAAAAACATGCCGCATGGGTGGTATTGCAAAGGGCTCTGGTATGATTCACCCTAATATGGCGACGATGCTCAGCTTTTTAACAACGGATGCCGTGATCTCGGGAGAAATGATACACAAAGCGCTTACCCGTGTGATTGCCGATACCTTTAATATGGTCAGCGTCGACGGCGATACGTCTACAAACGACATGGTTGCGCTGCTGGCTTCCGGATTGGCCGGAAATCCGGAGATCACCGCCGAGGGCGAGGATTATGAGGTTTTCTGCGAAGCGCTGCATACGCTCTGCAGTGAGATCTGCCGCCGGATCGCAAAGGACGGCGAAGGCGCAACCAAGCTGCTGGTCTGCCATGTAAAAGGGGCAAAAACCGTGACGGATGCGAAAAAAGCGGCAAAATCCGTGATTTGTTCCAGCCTGCTCAAAGCGGCCATGTTCGGTTCCGATGCAAACTGGGGCCGTGTGCTCTGTGCGTTGGGTTACTCCGGCGCGGATATCGATGTACACACGGTCGCCGTTCGGTTTGTTTCCAGAGCGGGAGAGGTTGCCGTCTGCAAAAACGGCGCAGGCATTGACTTCAGCGAAGAGCTTGCAAAAGCAGTGCTCAGCGAAGATGAGATACTGATCGATATCTCCGTAC
>JAHZES010000173.1 GCA_019421725.1 Clostridiales bacterium
CAATTTGCAAGCAGGCGACGGAATATTTCCGAATTCCGCCGCCCGCGATTTGATCTTGCTGTAAAAAAGAGTTCCTTTTTGGCTCAAAGCGTGGTACAATAAATAAGATATCGGTCACCTTGCGGAAAGCGGAGGCTTTTCGGTCAGGAGGGCTTCGGCGCGCTGTACCAGATTGGAAAGCGACTGATAAAAATAAGGATACTGCTCCTTGAGCACCTCGGGCGACATGGAAAGCCGCTCCTCCGGCTCCAACCGGGGGTGTTTCCCGCCGTTTTCACCGGATATCATCCCTTCCGCGCAAGCCAGCGTCCGCAGCATCTCGCCTGCGGTCCATCCGGAAGCGAGCCCGCGCGGAACGCCGAACGCGCTTTGCGGGTTCTTGGGATCGGTATTGTAAAGCGTGCGGAACGAAAGATAGACCGCGAGCATCAAAAACGAAGAAAGCTCCGTGGTAAGCGCTTTGCTGCCGCATTTCTGCAAAAGGTCGAACACAACGGTAAGCGAGTTGGTAACAAGCTTTTTGTTCAGGACCGCCAGCACGCTGCCCTTGAACACCTTGTCCGTATTCTGAAAATCGGCGTCCGGCAGATCCTCCACCGTCAGCACCGCGCCGGTGCGGTCCGGCGTACGGCCAAGCAGATAATCGCACGAAACCCGGTAATAATCGGCGCAGCGCACCAGAAAATCGAGCCCGCATTCCCGGATCCCCTTTTCATAATGCGACAGCAGCGCCTGAGAAATGCTCAGGTCCTGAGCGGCTTTTTTCTGGCTGACACCTTTTTCCTTGCGCAGCAGGGTGAGAATTCGGGGAAAAGCTTCGTTCACGGCGATGACATTCCTTTCTTCCGGCGAAACACAGAAACAGATTTTCTGCGCCCAAACCGGGTCTACAACATGTAGAGTATATCTGACTGTTAACAGTTTGTAAAGGCTTTAGAGCCGAAAAATATCGAATTGCAGCAGAACCGGCCATATTTTTCCCCTTTGAACAAAAATAAGACCGCAACTTTATGAAGGCTGCGGATTGAAAAACTATTTTGACCGATGCCCAGGCGGGCATCGGCCCGGGAAAGGACGAATCAATTTGCAGAGCTATCAGATCCATCTGCTGCGCCACGGTCTGACCGCGGCCAACCTGAACGGACAGTATATCGGACGGACGGATGTTCCGCTTGCCCCGGAAGGCATTGAAGCGCTGAGAAGGCTGGCCGCGACCGGAGCTTACCCAAAAGCGGAGGTGTATTACACCAGCCCGCGCCTGCGGTGCATTCAAAGCATGCACCTTCTTTACCCCGGCGAGGACTGCTATGAGGTCCCCGGCTTTGACGAAATTGATTTTGGCGAGTGGGAAGGCAAAACGGCCGAGGAGCTGAAGGGCGACCCGTTGTTTGAAAAATGGCTTGACCACAGCGCCGATGTCACTCCGCCCGGCGGCGAAGGAGCGCAGGAGATGCTCGCCCGCATCCGTTCCACATTTGAAACCATTGTCGACGGCATGATCCGTTCGCAGGTGACCTCGGCCGTCATAATGACCCACGGCGGCGTCATTATGAACCTTCTGGCTGCGTACGGCCTGCCGGAAGCAAATTTTTACGATTGGATCACTCCGCCCGGCGAGGGCTATTCCGTCCGCATTATGCCCGGCATTTGGATGAACGGCAACAAGGTGGAAGTCTACGACACGATTCCCGGAGCAGAATTTTCCGACCCGAATGACGAAGGCCGCATCGTTGCCGACCTTGGCCGAGAAGCCGCAGAACGAAGCTTTGGCCCCACGCGCCCGGAGGAAGAGCCGGACCGCGACAAATGGGAACCGTATGAATAAATCTGTTTTGAGCTGCCCGCCGCGGCAAAGCCGCCGGAGCGCCGCCAGCTTACCGAAAGGATGGTTCTGTTATGAAAAATTATCGGATTACTGTACTGAAAGGCGACGGGATCGGTCCGGAGATCGTGACCGAGGCCTGCCGGGTGCTGGATACCGCCGCAAAAAAGCACGGCTTTGGCGTCACCTATGACGAGGCTCTGCTGGGCGGCTGCGCCATTGACGCCGTCGGTGAGCCTCTGCCGGCCGCAACGGTGGAAAGCTGCAAAAAAAGCGACGCCGTACTGCTCGGCGCCGTGGGCGGATATAAATGGGACAAGCTCCCCGGCAATCGGCGTCCGGAAGCCGGTCTGCTCGGCATTCGCAGTGCGTTGGGGCTTTTTGCAAACCTGCGCCCCGCACAGATCTTCGAGCCTCTTCGCGCAGCTTCGCCTCTTCGTGCCGACATCATCGGCGAAGCGCTGGACGTTCTGGTCGTGCGTGAGCTGACAGGCGGAATTTATTTTGGGACCCGCGGCCGCGAAGAAGCAGACGGTATTGTTTCGGCGTTTGACACCGAGCGCTACTCCGTTCCCGAAATCGAGCGCGTTGCCCGCGTCGGCTTTGACATGGCCATGAAGCGCCGCAAAAAGCTCTGCTCCGTTGACAAGGCCAATGTTCTGGAAAGCTCCCGTCTGTGGCGCGAAACGGTCGTCCGTATTGCACAGGAGTACCCCGAGGTGGAGCTTTCCCACATGTATGTTGATAACTGCGCCATGCAGCTGGTACGCAATCCCGGTCAGTTCGACGTGATTCTGACCTCCAACATTTTCGGCGACATCCTTTCCGACGAACTTTCCATGATCAGCGGTTCTATCGGCATGCTTGCTTCGGCAAGCCTTGCGGGCGGCGGATTCGGCCTTTACGAGCCCATTCACGGCTCCGCGCCGGACATTGCCGGGCAGGACATTGCCAACCCGCTTGCAACGATCCTTTCCGTCGCCATGCTGCTGCGCTATTCTTTGGGAGAAGCAAAGGCTGCCGACGAAATTGAGGCCGCTGTCAATGCCTCTCTGCGCATTGCGCGCACCGGTGATATCGCTGATCCGGCACTGCCCTCCATCGGCTGCAGGGCGATGGGCGAGCTGGTCTGCAAACAGCTTGCAAAGCTGTAACCTCCAAAAACTTTTGCCGCGCTGCAGCAAGGAAGGAGCAAACCCATGAATTTAAACCAACGAATCCGCAGTGAGGCCCGGGGCAGGCTGCGCAACAACTGGGGCCCCGCGCTGGGGATCACCGGCATTCTGATCGCCGGAAACTTTGTGATCGCGCTGCTTGCCGAGCTTGGTTATTACCTGACCGGGTTAATGACATCGTTCGGTATGATGGATCTTGCCGCCGCAATCAGGGCCGGCGGAATTCCGTTGGCAGGCTTTTTTCTGGTGCCGGTGGCGTGCGCCGTGCTGGCGCTGCTGCTGCTTGCCCCCCTGTGGTTGGGGTTTGTTCGCTGGATGAGCTTTCTGGCGCGGGGAGAACGGCTGGATGCCGAGGCGGTATTTTCATATTACCTGCCCGCCAATTACGGTGCGGCGCTTCGGTTTTCGTGCGCATTTTTTCTGAGAATTGCCGGTTGGGCGGCGCTTTGCCTTTTGCCGGGCGCCGCATTTGCCGGCGTTTCTGCGCTGGCCGGAAGCGGCTCGTTATCTCTTCCGGCAGCCATCGTCAATCTGTTTGACGTGCTTGGCGGAACGCTGGAGCTTGGCGGCGTCATTCTGCTTTTTAACCGTGTGCTGCAATATTTTGCCGCGCCGTTTCTTTTCGTTACCCGCGGCGCGGTTTCCGAAAGCATCGCGCTTTCCGTCCGCGTAATGAACGGCTACAAATCCTCCGTTCTTCGGCTTTTGCTTTCCTTCCTCGGTTGGGCGCTGCTCTGTGTTTTTGCGTTCCCGCTGATTTACGTTCTTCCTTATATTACCGAAACCCTGCTCGTTGCCGCCAAGTGGATCGTTTACAACTACGAAAATTACCCGCAAACCGTTTCGAGCACGGGTTTTGTTTCCCAGTAGGATCAGGCACGGGCTTTCCCGTGCCTTTTTTAACATTCATCAGGCAAAGGAGACTGACTATGAAGCGAACAGACATCAACAAAATCCTGATTATCGGATCGGGCCCGATCATCATCGGCCAGGCATGCGAATTCGATTATTCCGGCACTCAGGCGTGCAAGGCC
>JAHZES010000174.1:0-1789 GCA_019421725.1 Clostridiales bacterium
ACTGAACATCCGAAAGGGCTTTGATTTTGTCTCCGGTGATTCCCGCCTTACCAAGCTTTTCGTGATACATGGGCACATTATTATAGCAGTAATCCACCATGTATTTCAACTTTTTTAATTGCAGCGCTTCGATTTCCTTGCGGGACATTGTTTCAATGTCTTTTTGAAAAAACATCATATGCAGCTCGTTCATTTTCTAAATAACTGCACAAACCACAGGAAGACAGGGATTGCCTTCCTGTGGTTGTCTGTTGCAACCTATGAAACGCGTTCAAAACGATACGGCAATAGGATTTTATATATTATAACATACTTTTTCGCACTGCACCAGTTCTTTCTGCTAAAGCGAAAGCTTTTCCGCATTTTTCATAGTTTTCATCTCTATTTTTGTCTTCTCTGCATTTTCAGCTTTCCGCAGTACCGTAAAATGCTTCATTTTCTGCAGCACCGGGCAGCTTTGCCTTTCTTGCAACAGCACTGCCGACAAAACAAAGAACAAGCGAAACAGCCATGGCCAAACAGGCGAACAGCGGCCCCTGGTTCATCATGGCTCCCAAGCCAAACGGAGCCTGCCATTCATGAATGAACAACTTTGCGATCACCGGCATGACAGCAACGCAGAATCCGCCCAGCATTCCGCACCAGGCGCCTGTTCGGTTAAGTTTTTTACAGTACAGCGCCAGCGCATACGGTGCAAGGAAAGAGCCTGAGATGATTCCCCAGGAGTAAGACATCATTTCCAAAATAGGTGTATCAGAATTCGCAATGAAATAAGAAGCGATCACAAAAAGCAGACAAAGAATCCGCGACAACGTCCCCATCTGGTTTTCTGTCAAATCTTTTTTTATCCGTTCTTTTACGAAATCCATTGTCATTGTAGAACAGGCTGTCAGCGTCACACTGGAAAGCGTAGAAACCGAAGCAGAAATCAGCAGAACCAGTACAATTCCAAGCAGAATATTAGGCAAGTTCGCCTGGGCTAACATATTCGGAACCAGATAGTCCTTTCCCCCCTGGGGCAGCTGATCATCAAAAAACAGATGGGAAAGTGAACCGATAAAATACCCGCCGCCCGCTACCAAAAAGGCAAAAAAGGTGGAAACGACTGTTCCCCGGTGAATTTCCTGGTTGTCCTTGATCCCGTAATATTTATGAATCATCTGCGGCAAGCCCCACGTTCCGAAACTTGTCATTAAAACGGTAGCCCACAGAGAAACATTTGCCTGCGGAGAAAGCGGCAGCATTTCGTGGCTCTGCATATACTCCGTCATTCTCTTCCAGCCGGAGGAAAGCCCCCCGACCTGCCGGGAAGAAACTACGGCAACAATCAGTGCTGCAACACCGAACATCATAATAATACCTTGTACGAAATCTGCCTTCAGCGTTGCAAGATAGCCCCCAAGAATCAAAATTAACGCAGCTGCAATAGCAATAATGATCATGCAAACCTGCTCGTCAACACCAAGCAGCACCGAACAGACACTGGTAAGTCCTTTATAGACAGAGGCCGAATATGGAAGCAAAAACAGGATGATAACAATACAGGAAAAAAGCCTCATTCCACTGCTTTGATAACGCTGCTCAAAAAACTGCGGCATCGATTTGATCTGCAGACGGCGGGTCGTTTCTCTGGTTCGACGCGCCAAAACAAGCCACGCCAGAAGTGATCCAATAATTGCATTTCCGATACCCGGCAGAATGGACCACAGACCAAATGACCATCCGGATCCTCCCGAATAGCCGATAAACATAACAGCCGAAAAGTAGGCGGTGCCGTAGGAGAGTGCTG
>JAHZES010000174.1:1799-3318 GCA_019421725.1 Clostridiales bacterium
CGGTAAAGTCTGAAATGCTTTTTGACCCTCTGCTGTTCATGATGCCAATGACAAGCATAAACACAACATAAACTGCGATGACAACCCAAATGGTTTGCTGCGTACTCATGTTCGACAATCCCTTCGCACTTTTTCGAATAAAAGCATCAATAGGTAAATGCTTTAAATCAGCAAAGTGATTGTAACACAGATTTTCGCAAAAAGCAAGTTCATTTTTTCATCTAATACTACTGCCTTCCGGCACTTTCGCTCGTTGCCGGAAGGCAGCTTTCACCGTACCCGACTCTTTGCGTATTTTTCTGCGCCAGCCAGGTTCCGAACGCAACAAGGAGCAACATTCCCAGCGCTATCAGCGTAATATAAAACCCCCGAAGAAAGCCCATGATCTTTTTTTTGTTCAATTTTGATTCCTCCGTTTTGTCTCACGGATAATATTTTTTGTTTTTGTGTTGTGTTTATTTTTTTAAAGATTCCAACACGTCCGTCAAGCAATCCGCAAAAAGCGTTCCTGAGTACTGAACCTCTTCGTAAGTATTTGCCTCGGTCCCAAACTCCACCAGAAGCGCTCCGTGGCGCAGATGCTGGTTATAACGAATATTCCAACAGTACAGCGGGCGCGCAAGACCCGGATATTTTTCCGCAAGGCTTTTTTGGATGCGTAGTCCGAAACGAAGATTATATTCCCAATCCGGATAACCTAAGGTTCCGTTATCATCGCATCCGCTGACGATCATAATCTGCGCTGCCTTTTTACCGTTAATGGTTACTGTCGGTTTCAGTTTTGTTCCGTCGGCCTGTTCCAGACAATCGCGGTGTACATCAAGAATCACCTGAATGGACGGATACTTTTTCAGATATTGTTCCATGGTGGCCAAAGATCTGGAATAGGCGCCTTTGTATGCCGGATCGTCATGGAATGTGGTGTCATGAATGGTGACTATTCCGGTGTTGTTCAGCGTACGGGCAATCTCATCGCCGACCGCAATCACATTATGCGCCGGATTATTGGTGCGCGCGTTAAAAGATGTGGAATAACTGCCTGTAAAGGATTCCATATACGCTTCTGACGTATGTGTATGCACGATCAATACCTGCGGTTCAGCTGTATCCTGCACAGTAACATCCGGCCGTCTGGACAGCTCCTCTGCCACGTCAATTTTGGTACTGGAACGGCTGCGCATGGAAACAATTCCACTGCTTAAATTTCCGGTTGCAGCAAGCTGTATCTCTTCAACCCGCTTATAATTTTCCGGCAGTGACGAAACTTCCTCACTCTCAGAAGAAATGGACTCCACCAGGCTTTCTGTGGGCTGGATCACTGCTAAAGATTCCGCTCTGCTGGGCTCCGGAGGGGATTCACTGCTTACAGGTTCTTCCGAAGAAGCCTTCGGCTGTGTATTCACCTCGACGAACAGCCTCTGCAAAGTTCCGCTTTTTCGTACATATTCTTCTCCTCCCTCCGGCAAAACGATTCCTGCCGAAACCATTACCGGACTCCAAAACCCGGAAAGCCATCCCT
>JAHZES010000174.1:3367-4004 GCA_019421725.1 Clostridiales bacterium
ACCGTTAGTACCGTGCAAAAAATCAATGCCGTCGATTTTCCTAATCGCCGCTTTTGTCTCGAAGAAAGTCTAAAGGGAAAGTGCAAAAAACCGATTTGTCTCGCAACAGAACGGCTGTACCTCTCTTTTGAGTTTTTTAAACCGCTATGGCTGTGCTCCTTCATTTTGAACGCCCCCTCTGTTTCAACCCTGTGATACATAAAAAACTGAATGTCCGACCTGTCTGTCTGATTGCTATGCTGTAAAAACACCGAATATGAGAATTCTCAAAAATTTTAAGACTGCAGCATCAGAATCTCTTCCGCGGAAAGATCCTTCTGCAGTGCGCAGTTCACCGCCAGCGCTACCATTTTTGCCGCCCTTTGTACGAGAAGATCAATTTCTCTTGGCGTTACCATCATTTTTGCGCCGCGCGGTTCAAGCAGGCGTCGAAACTCTTCAAACTGTTCATCCTCCTCTGAAATTGAAAGGCACGCCGCCAATGTCGCTCCATCAACTACGGTCGGGACACCCACAGAAATAACCGGAATCCCCATTGTTTCATAACTGAGCTGTGGTCTGGCATTTGATACCCCTGAACCGGGAGAAAGCCCTGCGTCAGAAATTTGGACCGTATTTCCCAGTCTTGAAAGACTCC
>JAHZES010000175.1:0-3165 GCA_019421725.1 Clostridiales bacterium
ATGTCCGTGAACAAGGCCGCGCTGCTTGATTTCGCGAATAAGATACAGCATCTCCTGCGTACGGCCAACTGCAAAAGAGGGGATCACCACGTTTCCGCCGCGGTCGAAGGTGCTCTGAATTACACCGGCCAGCTGTGAAACATAATCTTTTCTCTTACCGTGCAGCCGGTCTCCGTAAGTGGATTCAATCACTACATAGTCCGCCCGTTCCGGCTTTTGCGGGTCGCGAATCAACGGACGATCGAGATTTCCGATATCCCCTGAGAAAAGCAGTATCTTCTGTACCCCATTTTCTGTCACCGCCACCTCTATGCTGGCCGACCCGAGCAGATGACCCGCATCCAAAAAGCGGATCTCCACACCGCTGCACACCGAATATGTGTCACCATATCCACAGGAGCGGAAAAGGGACATCGTTTTTTCCACGTCCTGCTCCGTGTATACCGGAGAATAGAGCTTGCCGCCGGAACGCTTTGCCTTGCGGTTGCGCCATTCCGCTTCAAATTCCTGAATATGCGCCGAATCCATCAGCATGATCTTGCACAGACGCGTCGTGGCGCCCGTTGCGTAAACAGGACCCCGAAAACCTCCTGCCGTCAAAGCCGGCAGCCTTCCGGAATGGTCGATATGAGCGTGAGTAAGCAAAACTGCATCCAATTCCGCAGGGGCGACCGGTAACTCGCAGTTCTGGTAAATATCCGGCCCCTGCTCCATACCGCAGTCGATCAGAATCCTGCGCCCGCAGACCTCCAGCAGTGTGCAGGAGCCGGTCACCTCATGCGCCGCACCTAAAAAAGTCAGCTTCAAAGAAAGACCACCCTTCTGTTTCAGACTCAAAACGTTTCCGGAGCAGCTTTTTATCTGCACCCGGATTCCAAATTCGGCTCATACATGATCGCCGCTTTCATATTACCACACCGCAAAAACTATCACAAGTTTTTCCTGCAAAAAAGTCTGCTCTCTGCATAAACGCCAGAGAACAGACCTTTTTGTCTTCAAAACCTTTTGACGGAACTCAGAAAAGCATCCGGAGCCAACCTGTTATTTCGGCATCCTCAGCAAAAACTTCAAAATCATTTCCGTGACATAGCCAGCGTAACGCCGAACCGCCGTTTCGCTTTCCAGATCCTTCTGCATCAAATAGGACATGGTGTGAATGTTCGAAAAATAGGAAAAACAAAACATGTTAATAGAGAGCACGATGCTTTCCAGGTCAATATCCGGACGAAATACTCCTTCATAAATCCCCCGGGCTATGGTATCCGAAAGCATCTTCAACGAATATCCCTTGACGATTCCGGCCTCGGAAGACTTGATATAGCTTGCGTTGTTCAGGTTTTCCCACATCAACATCCGAACAAACGTCGGGTTATGATAAAGGAAGTCAAAATACATGGCAATGATTCTGCGAATCATATCTTCGCAGGAAAGCCTGCAGCCAAGCAGCTTTTTTTCCTCCTGCGCCATGCGGTTGTAAACACCGGTCAGCACCGTGATGTAAAGCTGTTCCTTATTCACGAAGTAAGCATAAATCATGCGCTTGTTAACACCGGCGCGCTCTGAAATGGAATCCACGCGCGCGCCGTACAAGCCTGATTCCGAAAACTCCGCTTCGGCAGCCTCTAAAATCTTTTGCTTGGTGATATCAGACTTCTTCATGATGACGTTTCAAAAACTCCTTCACAAACGCGTCGTCGTTAAGGTGAGGATACATTTTGTAAACGCGGTCGATCTCCTCTGCCTGACCCTCTGAAAGAGTTTCTTCCGGATTAAGGCAGCTGATGCTCTTAATCAAGCCCTGACGGCGAAGTACTTCATGCATGCCGGGAATGCAGCCCTTAAAGCCGTGCGCCGTATCAAAGAAAGCCGAATTGCAATCGGTGACCTGCGCAGCCAAGGTCAACAGCTCGTCGCTTGCATTGGCATTTCTGAGCATTTCGTACATCTTGACCACGTTTGCCGTCCAGATGGACCAGTGACCCAGCAAACCTCCGCGGAAATGATTTACATATTCCTTACCGTCCTTATTATAACGGTACTTTGTCAGGAGGTCAATAACAATATTATCGTCATTGCCGGTGTAAAGAGCGATTTTATCGGCACGGGATGAAAACGTCACCGCGCGGACAACATCCTGCGTTGTGTAACGGTTAAAGGAAGCGCATTTAACGGCAACTACATTTTCAATTTCGGCAAAGCGCGCCCAGTAATCATAACTGAAAACACGACCGCCCACCGCCTGCTGCAGATAAAATCCGATTACGGGCATCACCTTTGCAACCGCCTCGGTGCGCTCAATCATCTCATCCTCGGAAAGCGCGTTTAACCCGCCCGGGCTCAGCAATACTGCGTCAAATCCATGCTTTTTCGCGGTTTCCGCTTCACGAATCGCCTGCTCCTTAGGGCCGCACACACCGCAGACCTTAACGATCACCTTGCCGGTTTCTGCTTCAAAGCGGCTGATCTCGTCGCTTACGGTGGAAATCACGGTTTCAAACAGATTGATCTTCGGGTCACGGATTTCAAACTGCGTGCTGTGGACCGCTGTCGCCACGCCGCCGCTGCCGGCTTCCAGATAATAACGGGTCAGCAAACGCTGATGCTTTTCGTCAAATTTACGGTTGTCATCCAGAGCGAGCGTTGTTGCAGGGATCACGGTACCCTGAGCAAGAATCTGGAGCGCGGTTTCATGTCGATTCAAAAAAATCACCATTCTTTCAAATTTATTAATACTGTCGAACAGATTGAAATCAATAGCTTCCTTTTCTCTCCTCAAAATGGGTCGGTTTGTTCAGCCCGCGTCCACCGTCGAGCAGCCATTCCGCTTGCCAGCGGATCAGTTTATGAATCGGGACCGCCGGATAACCAAAGACCTCCATGGCCAGCTCAGCATTGTTCAGATAGGCATCGGTGCCCTCTGTACCACAAAAAATCGGTTCCTTGCCAAGGTATTTACCCAGCTGACGCGCTGCGCTGCGGATCGAAACCGTCTCCGGACCTGTCACATTCATTACCGTACAGGGCGCCGTTGCATGCAGCAGGCCACGCAGAGCAATTTCATTCGCGCTGCCCTGCCAAATGCAGTTGAGCACCGGTGTGGTTACCGAAATCGGTTCACCCTTCAAAATTCTTTCCGCCATGTCATACAGCACGCCGTATCTCAAA
>JAHZES010000175.1:3175-3958 GCA_019421725.1 Clostridiales bacterium
CAAATCGACGGCAAAATTCAAACGGTAAACAAATATTTTGGTGCCGTATTTATGAGAAGCATATTCAAATGCACGCTCACGGGCAAGCACACTCTGGGTGTATTCGCCAATCGGGCCGATCGGATCGGTTTCCATGCAGCCACCGCTCGCGATTGGAACAATGGGATAGATGTTTCCTGACGAAAACACGACTATGCTTGACTTTTTAAACTTTTCTGCAACAAAGGCGGGAAGCGTTGCATTCATCCCCCATGTTTTCCATTCATTTCCCGTCGTTCCGAACTTAAGCCCCGCCATGTAAATAACATTTTCAACCTCGGGCAGCGCATTCAGCTTTTCATTGTCCTGAAGATCGCATGGAATAATTTCAATACCGTTATCCGTCAGCAATTTAGTCGCAATTGGATCTGAAAACCGGGAAACTGCAATTACCCTCTTATTAAGTCCGGCTTTTCGAATCGCATTTTTAGCAAGCAGACACAGCGTCGGGCCCATTTTTCCCCCGGCGCCCAACACCATAATATCCCCTTGAATTTTTTTTATGTCGGCAACCAGTGCATCGGACGGTTCTGTCAAAAGCTGATCGAGCTTTTCCTCAGTCCACATCAAAATTCCCCCTTCAATGATGATCGTTATCAAATCAAGTAACTATATGGTTACTATATCACGCCATTCGTTTGTTGTCAATCGATTCTGGCAAAAATAGTGTCAAAATACAATTCTTTTTTCAAAACCACTTGATATCACTCACCGCTTCAATCCTGCGGTAATTCTTTGTTTCTC
>JAHZES010000176.1:0-2791 GCA_019421725.1 Clostridiales bacterium
AAGCTTGACGCTCTCTTTCCGGAAAGGTAGAGGGGGAGAAATCCTTCTCTATTTTTTTTGAATTTATCCTGTGAAAGCAGAAATGCGGCCGCGTGCGGTTTGATTTTCGGTGAACGGAAAAAAGGAGAAGGAAGTGTATGGCCGTTAAGATCTGCGGCGTAGAAGCCAAAAGTATTGCCCAAAGGCACGGAATATGTGCCGGAGAAACCCTGGTCTCTATTAACGGACACGAAATTAACGATATTTTGGATTTTCGTTTTTACGAGACCAACACCACATTGACGCTTCTGTTGCAGGAAGCCGATGATACCAAACGTGAAATAACTCTGCGTAAAGCGCAGTACTCCAGTCTTGGCCTGGAATTTGAAACGTACCTGATGGATCAGCAGCGCCGCTGCCGGAATAATTGTATTTTCTGTTTTATTGACCAGCTGCCGAAGGGAATGAGAGAAAGCCTTTACTTTAAGGATGACGATGACAGGCTTTCTTTTTTGTTCGGCAATTATATCACGCTCACCAATATTTCGCAAAAAGAAATTGACCGGATCCTTTCGATGCACATCAGTCCGATCAATATTTCCGTTCATACAACAAATCCGGAACTGCGCGTGCGAATGATGCGCAACCGTTTTGCGGGTGAATCGCTGAAATATCTTGAACAGCTTGCAAAGGGCGGCGCGCGCCTTAACTGCCAGTTGGTGCTTTGCCCCGGTATTAACGACGGCGCCGAGTTGGAGCGTTCCATGCATGATCTGGAAAAGCTGTATCCCTCTGTGGAAAGCGTTGCCGCCGTGCCGGTTGGTTTGACCCGGTTTCGCGAGGGGCTGGCAGAGCTGCAGCCGTTTAACAGGGACACCGCTGCCGCGGTCATCGATGCAATAGAGGCGTTTGGTGCAAGGTGCAGGGAAAAGCACGGGACAAGGCTTTTTTATGCGGCGGATGAATTTTACCTTAAGGCAGAGCGTCCGCTGCCGCCCGAGGAGGAATACGACGGATACCCGCAGTTGGAAAATGGCGTGGGAGCCATTACGCTGCTGCGCGGTCAGTTTGCCGACGCTTTAGAGAGTATTACGGAGGCCGACTGTCCCAAAAAGCGCGAGATTTCTCTGGCAACCGGTGTTTCGGCTGCGCCGATTATTGCAAAACTGCTTGACGCGCTCCGGAAAAAATGCGATAATTTTGAGTATCATTTGTATGCGGTAAAAAATGATTTTTTTGGCCATATGATCAATGTGGCCGGTCTTGTGACCGGCGGGGATATTCTTGCGCAGCTTTCCGGCAAGCCGTTGGGAGAAGAACTGCTGATTCCCGCAGTGATGCTGCGCCATGAACAGGATATGTTTCTGGATGACGTAACGGTGGAAGAACTTTCTGCCGGGTTGAAGGTACCGATCAGAATCATCGGCGAGGACGGTGCAGATTTGCTGGACGGAGCGCTTGGCCTCTAAAGAAAAGTACCCTCACGGTTTTGCGCAGCCAAAACCGCTTGCAATGTGGGATGTACCGGAGTAAAGACGGGCTGCCGCTGCTTCGGAATTGTGAAAGGACGGATTTAAGCTATGGCAAAACCGGTAGTGGCCATTGTGGGCCGGCCCAATGTGGGAAAATCTACGTTATTCAATAAGCTGGTCGGCAGAAGAGTCTCTATTGTGGACGATTCCCCTGGCGTAACGAGAGACAGAATTTACGGTGACTGCGAATGGTGCAGCCGGCAGTTTTTGTTGGTGGATACCGGTGGTATTGAACCGTATTCCGACGATATTATTTTGTCGCAGATGCGCCGGCAGGCGCAGCTTGCGATTGAGGCTGCCGATGTGATCGTTTTTGTAACCGATCTGCGCTCCGGCGTGGTCGCGACCGATGCCGAAATTGCATCCATGCTGCAGAAAAGCGGGCGACCTGTTGTGCTTTGTGTGAATAAATGTGATTCGCCCGGCGAGGTTCCGGCAGATTTCTACGAATTCTATAATCTCGGCCTTGGAGATCCGATTGCGGTTTCTTCGGTTCACGGCCATGGCACCGGCGATTTGCTGGATGAGGTGCTGCGCCATTTCCCGAAAACGCAGGAGAACGAGGACGAAGGCGAAGTGATTCATGTTGCGCTGATCGGAAAACCGAATGTCGGTAAATCGTCGCTGGTTAACCGTGTTTCCGGCGAAGAGCGCTCCATTGTATCCGATATTGCCGGGACTACTCGCGATGCGATCGATACCGCGGTGGAAAACCGATTTGGAAAATTTGTGTTTATTGATACGGCAGGTCTCCGGCGTCAGAAAAAGGTGGAAGATTCCATTGAAAAATACAGTGTGCTGCGCGCGCAGATGGCAGTGGAACGCGCCGATGTCTGTGTGATTATGATCGATGCGCAGGAAGGCTTTACCGAACAGGATTCCAAGGTAGCGGGGCTGGCGCACGAACAGGGAAAAGGCTGTATTATTGCTGTGAATAAGTGGGATGCCGTTGCAAAGGACGGCAATACCATGACTCAGTTCCGAAAGCGTTTAGAAACCGATTTTTCCTTTATGTCCTATGCGCCGATCATTTTCATTTCGGCAAAAACAGGACAGCGCGTAGATCAGCTGTTTGAAATGATCTGTCAGGTTGCATCCCATAACGCGATGAGGATCCCGACCGGCCGTTTAAATGATATTCTGGCGGATGCCACTGCACGGGTTCAGCCGCCAACAGACAAGGGCAGACGCTTGAAGATTTATTATATGACGCAGGCGTCGACAAAGCCGCCTACATTTGTCTGTTTTGTGAATTCGGCAGAATTATTTCATTTTTCGTA
>JAHZES010000176.1:2801-3957 GCA_019421725.1 Clostridiales bacterium
GCTATCTGGAAAATCAGATCAGAGAAATTTTCGGTCTTCTCGGAACTCCAATCCGAATCGTTGTCCGGGAACGTGGTGAACAGCAAAAATAAAGGAGACACATGCATTATGGGAGAATTATTGAGTCTCTTCTTTCGGCAATACAGCTTGCCGACGTTGGCAACAGTTGCGGTCGGTTATCTGCTTGGAAGTATCAACTTCTCGATTATTGTTACGAATTTGTATATTAAAAAGGACATTCGGAATTTTGGAAGCGGCAACGCAGGAGCGACCAACGTCCTGCGATCCGTGGGCAGGATACCAGCGCTTTTTACCTTTTTGGGAGACTTCGCAAAGCAGGTTGCAGCAATTTTGCTCGGTAAGCTGATTTTTACGGTAATGCTGTCTCATGGAACGGAAAACATGGATATTATTTTGCATTATGCCGCCTACCTGGCCGGAATCAGCTGTTTTTTGGGGCACCTTTATCCCGTTTTCTTTCACTTTCGCGGGGGAAAGGGCGTTACTACTGCAGCGGCCATGATGGCGTTGATTGACTGGCGTGTTTTTCTGATTGAGTTTACCGTCTTTTTGATTGTGATGCTTTGTACCAGAATCGTCTCGCTCGGTTCGGTGCTGTGCGGCATTCTGTACCCGGTTGCAACGTTTTGTATTGCATATTTTGTAGACTACCGCAAGGTAATTTACACGTCCGATGCGCCGTACACGCTGACATATGTTATTGTTGCAACGTGTTTTACCGCATTGATCGGAATGATTATGGTGGTTAAGCACCGCGCCAACATTACCCGCATTTTGAACGGGACAGAAAAGCCGATCAGTTTCAAGAAATGATCGCAAGCGGTCCGGCTGCAGCCGGGCCGCTTTTTCCAGGCTCACAGTATTTTACCGGCAGCTGTGGAAAGCAGGAGTTGTGTGTGCGAAACAAAACGGATGAAATGCGATGAACCGCAAATATATTTTTTTGGATGTAGATGGAACGCTGGTTGATTTTAACGGCAGATTGCCGTTTTCTGCAGAAACCGCGCTGCGTGCTGCACAGCAGAACGGTCACCGGCTGATTTTGTGCACCGGCCGGCAAAAATCACAGATTTATCCATGGCTGCTGCAAAAAATCCCGTTTGACGGCGTTATTTCTTCTTCCGGCGCCAATGTC
>JAHZES010000177.1 GCA_019421725.1 Clostridiales bacterium
GGGAGAAGGCGCGGCGGAACAGATTGCGCAGGCGGTGCGCAGAATGAACGAACGGCAGGCTGCGGACGTGCTGATTGTTGGCCGTGGAGGAGGTTCGGCGGAGGATCTTTGGGCATTTAATGAGGAGCCGGTTGTGCGGGCGGTTGCGCTTTCGCGTATTCCTGTTATTTCTGCCGTTGGCCACGAAACCGATACTACCCTTTGCGATTATGCGGCAGACTTGCGTGCGCCAACCCCATCGGCGGCAGCGGAATGTGCCGTTCCGGAACGGGAAGAGCTGCTGCTCCAGCTGTCCCGTCGGCGATCTGCAATGCAAAATGCAGTTTCCGTTCAGCTGGAACAGTGTAAACGTCGGTGGAATGCAGCGGCTTCCCGCAGATGTTTTTCGGTGCCGCGGCAGCTTTATGAAAATCACCGTGTTCGCCTGGACGAGCTGACAGAACGAATGGGTCAGTCTGTCCGGCGGCAGCTAAGGCAGAAGAAAATATGTTTTTCGTCAGCATGTGCACAGTTGAATACGCTTAGTCCGCTGGCGGTCCTTTCCCGGGGCTATGCCATTGTGGAAAAGGACGGCAAGGCGAAAAGCTCCGCAGCAGAACTTTTGCCGGGGGAGAGAATTACGGTGCGTCTGAGAGATGGCACCGTGCCGTGTCGCGTAACAGGACAAACGGAAAAGGAATGTGAATAATATGGCAAAAAAAGAACAAAGCTTTGAAGAAGCCATGCAGCGGTTGGAGGAAATTGTCCGCCGGCTGGAATCCAGCGAGGAATCGCTGGATTCTGCATTGAAGTTATTTGAAGAGGGAACAAAGCTTTCCCGTTTGTGCGAAAAAACGCTGAAAAATGCCGAACAGAAAATCGAGCTGCTTACGGCGGAATCTGTTGCCGGAAAGGAAAACGAAAGAGAATGAAAACAGCGAATGAATTATTTGAAGCATATCTGCCGATGATTGAAGAAGGGCTGAATTCATTTCTGCCTCCGGAATGCGCCGAAGATCCGGAATGTTCCGTGCTGCACCGCGCCATGCGTTATGCGGTGCTTGGAGGCGGGAAGAGGATCAGGCCGGTGTTGACGATGGAGTTTTGCCGTCTCTGCGGAGGCGATCCGGCCGAGGCGCTGCCGTTTGCCTGCGCATTGGAGCTGATTCACTCCTATTCTTTAATACATGACGATTTGCCGTGCATGGATAATGACGATTTGCGCCGAGGAAAGCCTTCTGTTCATAAGGCGTTTGGAGAGGCAACAGCGTTGCTGGCCGGAGATGCGCTTCTGAACCGGGCGTTTGAAACGGCGCTTTCCGCAAAGTCGGTCGAAGCAAAAACCGCTTTGGCCGCTGCGAGATGTCTGGCGGAGCTGTCCGGCGTTTCGGGAATGATCGGCGGACAGATGATCGACCTGCAGTCAGAGGGCAAACGGGTGGAAACGGATACCCTGCGGCGGATGGACATTGGAAAAACCGTTGCGCTGATCCGGGCGGCCTGCCGGATGGGATGCATTATCGGCGGGTGCCAGGACCGTATCTCTGCAGCGGATGTTTATGCGGAAAATGTTGGTTTAGCGTTTCAGATCCGCGACGATATGCTGGACGTAGAGGGCGACATAGCGCTGCTGGGAAAACCAGTCGGCAGCGACAGGGAAAACGAAAAATCAACCTATGTGTCCCTGCTTGGGACGGAGCAGGCAGGCGTGCTTGTGGAACAGATGACGCAGAATGCACGGCAGGCGGTTGCACCCTTCGGAGAGGCAGCCGCAGCGCTTTGCGATCTTGCCGAAATGCTTGCACATCGTAGCCGCTGAAGCTGCCGCTGTACGGAAAGGAACGACGGGATTCATGAATTTTTTTCAGGAACTTGTTGCCAACAGAACGATTACTGCAATTTTCTTTGCCTGGTTTGCTGCACAGGCGATAAAAACGCTGCTGTATTTTGTTCGCCACCGCAGCTTTGATTTGGAAAGACTGTACGGCGCGGGAGGAATGCCCAGCTCGCATTCCTCCATGGTTATGGCGCTTACCGCATCCGTGGCCAAATACTGCGGAGCAATGTCGACAGAATTTGCGATTTCACTTTGCTTTGCACTGATCGTGATTTATGACGCGATGGGTGTGCGAAGGCAGGCGGGCGAGCACGCAAAAATGCTTAACCTGATTACCAGCCTGTTTCAGATGCAGCCCGGTAATGAGGAGATCAAGGCAAAGTTCAATGAGCTCAAGGAGCTTCTTGGACATACGCCTCTGGAGGTTGCAAGCGGAGTGCTGCTTGGCATTCTGATTGGTGTGCTGGTTTGATTTTATTGATTCCATTGAATCAATACACAGTTTCGTGTATAATGATAAACAGCCGGATTGCGCTGAAAGCTTTTTTCTGTTGCAAAGCCGGCTTCGGGCGTTTGTGTACGCGGTTCACAGAAAGGTATGGTCTATCATGGCTCAATCCTTGCTGCAGCAAATTCAAAAGCCGGACGATGTGAAAAAAATTCCGGAACGGGACGTTCCGGCTCTTTGTGAGGAGATTCGTGCAAAGCTGATCGAAACGGTAGCCGAGAACGGAGGGCATCTTTCTTCCAATCTTGGCGTAGTGGAGCTTACGGTTGCACTTTATCGCATCTTTTCTTTTCCCGAGGATCAGATCGTTTGGGATGTTGGTCACCAGTGCTATACGCATAAGCTGCTCACCGGCAGACAGAAGTTCTTTTCCTCGCTTCGCACGGAGGGGGGGATTTCAGGTTTTCCCAACCGGGAGGAGAGCTCTCTGGATGTTTTCAGCACCGGCCACAGCAGTACGTCGATCGCCTCGGCATTGGGGCTTGCCTGCGCAAATGAAATTGCAGGGAGAAAGAACCGGCATGTGGTTTCGATTATCGGCGACGGAGCGCTTTCCGGCGGTCTGGCTTATGAGGGATTAAATAATGCGGGAAGATACCGCCGAAAGTTTACAGTCATCCTGAACGACAATAAAATGTCGATTAACCGCAACGTCGGCGCAATGGCACGTTATCTTGCGGTCATTCGCACAAAAAACGGATATCGAAATGTAAAAAATGGACTGGAAAGCTTTTTAAAGCACGTTCCAGTAGTTGGGTCTCCTTTGAGAAATGGCCTCTCCCGGGCAAAGGGAATGCTGAAAAATACGATTTATCATTCCAATATTTTTGAAGAAATGGGCTTTCACTATATCGGCCCGATCGACGGACATGATATTGCCACGTTGGAGCGTGCGTTGACTATTGCACGTGACGCTGATTATCCTGTGCTGATTCACGCCTGTACCGTCAAAGGAAAGGGATATTCTTTTGCGGAAAAGAATCCGCGCATTTTTCACGGAATTGGCAGCTTTGATATTGACACAGGAGAAAAGCAGCTGTCTGGCGACGGGTATTCCGATGTATTCGGACAGGAACTGTGTTCCATTGCGGAAAAAGACCCGACGGTCTGCGCCATTACGGCCGCAATGAAAGCAGGGACTGGTCTTACACAGTTTGCACGAAGCTTTCCGAATCGGATTTACGATGTTGGAATCGCCGAAGAGTGTGCGGTCACGTTTGCTGCCGGTCTTGCAGCAAACGGTATGAAGCCGGTTTTTGCGGTGTATTCCACATTTTTGCAGAGGGCCTACGACCAGTTGATCCATGACGCCGCGCTGCAAAATCTTCGGATCGTTTTGGCGGTGGATCGTGCCGGTTTTGTCGGTAGCGATGGTGTGACCCATCAGGGGCTGTTCGATCCGGCGTTCTGCAATTCTATTCCGGGGCTGACGGTATATGCACCCACGTATTTTGATGAGTTGCGGCGACTGCTGCACAGAGCAATTTATGAGGGCAGCGGGCCCACAGCGGTGCGCTACCCGCGAGGGGTTCAGCCGGAAAAACCGCAGGAACTTAAGATTTCCGGCGGAGATTGTGATTTTGATTTGGTCCCACGTGCGGGAGCGTCGGTTTTGATCGTTACCTATGGG
>JAHZES010000178.1 GCA_019421725.1 Clostridiales bacterium
GAATCAAAAAAATCCGAATGCGCACAGCCGCCAATTTCCTGATTGCCCTGTTTACTACCGCCGGAACGCTGATCTCCATGTGGGCGGGCAAGCTGCTTACGGCAATCATCCCCGCCCCGGCAGCCGGGAAACCAGGCGCCGCGGTCCTGGTGCTGCTTGGCGGCACGTTTTTTTTGCAAAAGCATACTGCACAATGTGCGTCAAAGCAAAAAAACGCAAAGTGTTGCGCTTCGCGGCGCCGACGAAATGTTGGACTACGCCGAACAGTCTGACCGCGATGTTTCCGGGTCTATCGATATTAAAAAGAGGCTTTGGCCGTCGGGCTGGGGCTGAGCCTGAACAACCTCGGCGCCGGGCTGGCGGCGGGCGTTTCCGGCATCTCCGTTTTTCTTGCTGCAACGGCCAATTTTGCCGTCAGCTTTTTCTTTCTTATGCTCGGGTTCCGGCTGGGCAGTCGTCTGCTCGGCAAGCTGCCCGGAAAATTTGCCCCGTTCCTTTCCGGCCTGCTGCTGGTTCTCCTCGGATTGGTCGAGTGGTTTTACTGATGATCGGTTCGGAAACCGCCTCTCTGTGCAAACAGCTTTGCCATTATCGTCAATTTCCTAATAAATGAACCTGTTCTGCAAAGAATAATGAATGCGATTGACAAATATTTTTTGCATTGATATACTGACTATATCCTTATGCATCAAATTGCTGACGGAAAAGATTTTTCAGCCTGCTGTTTTTATTCTTTTTAATTTGGTATATAAAAAAATATATATTTGCATATTATAATATATATTTTAAATTTTTCAGAGAGTATGTTAAAATATTAACGTTAAATAATTAACAAAGATTTTGGATCTGCTTCTCTCTGCAGTGTCCGCAATCTTTCCAGTCTGCTTCACAAAATGAAGCAGCAAAAAATGAAATGATAAAGGAGTAAGCTGACTATGACAAACGAAAAGACGTATGCCATCGTGGACAGCGTAGAAACGCTGGAAGGCGCGCTCGCAAGGCTGCATGAAGCGCAAAAAATTTATGCAGGCTATACTCAGGAACAGGTCGATAAGATTTTTCACGCCGCTGCCATTGCCGCCAACAAAGCCCGTATCCCGCTTGCAAAAATGGCTGTAGAAGAAACCGGTATGGGCATTGTAGAAGACAAGGTCGTCAAGAACCATTTTGCTTCCGAATATATTTACAACGCTTACAAGAACACGAAAACCTGCGGCGTAATTGAGGAAAACACCGTATATGGCACAAAAAAAATAGCAGAGCCACTCGGCGTCATCGCCGCCGTTATTCCGACAACCAATCCGACCTCCACCGCGATCTTCAAGACGCTGCTTGCTCTCAAAACCCGCAACGGAATTATCATCAGCCCGCACCCCCGCGCAAAGGGATGCACCATTGCGGCCGCAAAGGTTGTGCTGGAAGCTGCTGTTGCTGCCGGCGCTCCCGAGGGCATTATCAGCTGGATTGATATCCCCTCGCTTGAAATGACGAACCTTGTTATGCGCGAAGCCGATATTATTCTGGCGACCGGCGGTCCCGGCATGGTAAAGGCTGCTTACTCCTCCGGAAAACCGGCGCTCGGCGTCGGCCCCGGCAACACGCCCGCAATCATTGATGACACTGCCGATATCCTTCTGGCCGTCAACTCGATCATTCATTCCAAAACCTTTGATAACGGCATGATCTGTGCTTCCGAACAGTCTGTCATCGTTCTGGACGGCGTTTATGCCGCCGTGAAAAAGGAATTCCAAAAGCGCGGGTGCTATTTCCTGAATAAAGAGGAGCTGGACAAGATCCGCAAGGTGATCCTGATCAACGGCTCCGTCAACGCAAAGATCGTCGGCCAGTATCCTTACAAAATTGCTGCGCTTGCGGGGCTGACCGTTCCCGAAAGCACTAAGATTCTGATCGGAGAGGTGGAAAGCGTCGACATCTCCGAGGAATTTGCTCACGAAAAGCTTTCCCCGCTGCTTGCCATGTACCATGCCAAGGACTTTGAAGATGCTCTGAGCAAGGCCGAACGCCTCGTTGCAGACGGCGGCTACGGTCATACCTCCTCTATCTTTTTGAACGCCGGCACCGAGCAGGCAAAGCTGGACGAGTTTTCCGCCCGGATGAAAACCTGCCGGATCGTTGTGAACTGCCCCTCCTCGCACGGTGGTTTGGGCGATCTTTATAACTTTAATATGATTCCCTCGCTGACGCTGGGCTGCGGTTCCTGGGGCGGAAACTCCGTTTCCGAAAACGTTGGCGTAAAGCATCTGCTCAACATCAAAACCGTTGCCGAGAGGAGAGAGAATATGCTCTGGTTCCGCGCGCCGCAGAAGGTTTACCTGAAAAAGGGCTGCCTGCCGGTTGCTCTTGATGAGCTGAAAACCGTAATGGGTAAAAAGAAAGCCTTTATCGTTACCGACACATTCCTGTATCAGAATGGATATACCAAGACCATTACCGATAAGCTCGACCAGATGGGCATTACCCATACCACCTTCTTCAACGTTGCTCCGGACCCGACGCTGGCCTGTGCCAAGGAAGGCGCCGCGGCCATGAATGCATTTCAGCCTGACGTAATTATTGCAGTGGGCGGCGGCTCCGCTATGGACGCCGGCAAAATCATGTGGGTCATGTATGAGCATCCGGAAGCGGATTTTATGGATATGGCCATGCGCTTTATGGATATTCGCAAAAGAGTTTACACGTTCCCGAAGATGGGCGAAAAAGCATATTTCATTGCGGTTCCGACCTCTGCCGGCACCGGTTCCGAGGTGACCCAGTTTGCCGTTATCCCTGACGAAAAATCCGGCGTAAAATACCCGTTGGCCGATTATGAGCTGATGCCGAACATGGCCATCGTGGACGCGGACATGATGATGAACGCGCCAAAGGGATTGACCTCCGCTTCCGGTATCGACGCCGTCACGCACGCGCTGGAGGCCTATGCTTCGATGCTTGCCACCGACTACACCGACGGTCTCGCCATTCGTTCGCTGCAGATGATTTTTGAATATCTGCCCCGCGCTTACGAAGACGGCCCGCACGATCCGGTTGCCCGCGAAAAAATGGCCAACGCCGCAACAATGGCCGGTATGGCGTTCGCAAACGCCTTCCTCGGCGTCTGCCATTCGATGGCGCATAAGCTCGGTGCATTCCACCACCTGCCCCACGGTATTGCCAATGCACTGTTGATTGACGAAGTTCTTCGTTATAACGCCGACGAATGCCCGGCAAAGATGGGTACCTTCCCGCAGTACGACCATCCGCACACGCTGGCCCGTTATGCCGAAGTGGCCGACGCTCTGAAGATCAAAGGCAAAAACGACAGCGAAAAGCTGGAAAACTTAATTGCCGCCATCGACGCGTTGAAGGAGAAGGTCGGTATCAAGAAGACCATCCGCGATTACGGTGTGGATGAGCAGAAGTTCCTTTCCACTCTTGACGAAATGGTGGAGCAGGCGTTTGACGATCAGTGCACCGGCGCAAACCCGCACTACCCGTTGATGAAGGAGATCAAACAGATGTACCTCAACGCTTACTACGGCCGTCAGGAAACAAAATAAGAAGCGCATTGCGGTTTTAACCGCTGTTTCTCTTCCTGTTATCGCGGAAACGGCGGTTCCCGCAAACCGTAGCGGTAAGCTTCTTCAATAATTTGATATGAAAGGAAAGGTCATGTTTATGAAACTGGAAAAGGTCATTGCCGTACGCAACGACAAAACCGTTTATCGTGACGGTGATCTGGCAGTAAAGGTCTTTAATGAAGATTACTCCAAGGCAGACGTTCTTAACGAGGCTTTGAACCAGGCCCGTGTAGAAGAAACCGGTCTCCGCATTCCCAAGCTCATCGAAGTGACGAAGGTCGACGGCAAATGGGCGATTGTCACCGAGTTTATTCCCGGGAAAACGCTGGAAGCCCTGATGAAGGAGCACCCCGAAAAGCTCGACGA
>JAHZES010000179.1 GCA_019421725.1 Clostridiales bacterium
AAGCCCCAGATACCCTTAATGGTGTGCGGATCCATATCCATTGTCTCGGAACCGTAGCACCAGCAGGGTGTAACTGTCAGTGTGATGGAAACGCCTTCCTTGCGGAATTTGTCGGTGCAGGCAGCGGCCTCGGCCACGCGGCCGATGGTAGTGTCTGCGATCACTACTCGAACAGGGTCGCCGTTGGAATACCGAAGGTTATCGGTAAACAGCGCCGCGGCTGCTTTTGCCATATTCATGGTCTGCTCTTCCAGCGATTCGCGGATCCTCATCGCGCCGCGCCGTCCGTCAATGGTCGGGCGGATACCGATCACCGGGTAATCGCCAAGATACCTGTTTTTTGCCATTTTATTGCCTCCCTTTGATTTATTGTTTTCCAACCAAAAAACTGTAATTTAATCATACCGTTAATTATAATAGAAATCTTGTGTTATCATCATAAAAAACCAAACAATATTCACTTTTTAGGCGAAAGGAACTTTGCTGTCGCTTAATTAGAGGGAAGGTGCGCCCTTCTGCCGCTTATATCTGCACAGGGGTTCGGAAGGCTTGTCCGGCCTGAAGAATGCGGTTGATTTTGGTGGGAAGCCTGTGTTATAATTAAAAAATATAACAATATTCACTTGTGAAGGAGGTTTGGTTTTCTGTGCAGATGCACGCGGAATTTAATGAGTTCTGTCAACGGGGAACGGTGGATTTTCCGATTGAGGCATACCGTCTGGACAGAAGCCACCCGCGTTACCGAATGCCATACCACTGGCACCACGAGATGGAGCTGCTGCGTGTGCTTTCGGGGAGCTTTGCTCTTTCGCTGGACGAACGGGAATACCTTCTGCCGGCCGGTTCCGCGGTGCTGATCGGCAGCGGGGTGCTGCACGGGGGTGTTCCGCAGAATTGCCGTTACGAATGTATTGTGTTTGACCCGGCTGTGCTGCTGAAAAACAGTGCGGTCGAGCCGCTGCAAAAGCTGCTTAGTGGCGAAATTGCGTTTTCTCCGCTGCTTCCGGTGCAGAGGCCGGAGTTGGAAAAGGCGATTTCTGGGCTTTTTTTTGCAATGGAGCGCCCGGAAGGCGCGGGACGGCTGATGGTTCTTGCGGCGCTTTACCAATTTTTTGGCTGCCTGCTGCAGGAGGGGTGTTGCAGCGAAGGCTCGGAACAGAGCCGCTTCGACCGACGCAAGATGGTGCAGCTCAAGCGAGTGCTTACCTTTATGGAGGAGCATTTCAGTGAACCGGTAACGCTGGAGCAAATTGCCGCGCAGGCAGAAATGTCACCTCGCTATTTCTGCCGTTTTTTTCAGGAGCTGACGCACCGCTCGCCGATCGAATATCTGAATTACTACAGGATTGAACAGGCTGGAGACCGGCTTTTGCACTCCGCGCTTTCGGTGACTGAAATTGCATATAGCTGCGGATTTAATGATCTGAGCTATTTCATCCGTGTATTTAAAAGGCTAAAGGGCGTTACGCCCAAAAAATATGAAGAAACACAGCGGCTGCGCCCTGCCGTAAAGGAAAAAAACGAACGGAGCGCCGCCCGGCAGAAAGCGGAGGAGTCAAAATGAAGACACATTCAAAAGAACAGTTAAAACGGGATCTTGGCGCGCTCGGCGTTTCTGCCGGCGATACGGTGCTGATGCATTCCTCATATCGCTCGCTTGGCGGCATAGAAGACGGTGCCGAGGGATTTTTTTCGGCTTTTATGGAGTTGCTCGGCCCGGAAGGAACGTTGATTCTTCCCGCGCTTTCGTACGAATCTGTTACAAGGCAGCAGCCGGAGTTCCATTTGGCGTTTACGCCGTCGTGTGTGGGGTATCTGCCGGAGTTTTTCCGCACACAGTTTCCCGGTGTTATCCGCAGTATGCACCCGACGCATTCGTGCTGCCTGTTTGGCAGACGCGCGGTCGAGTTGGCGGCGGATCATGAACAGGATGAAACGCCGGTAGGGCCGCATTCTCCGTTTGCAAAGCTGCCGAAGGTCGGCGGTAAAATTTTGATGCTGGGCTGCGGACTGGACCACAATACTTCGATGCACGGCGTGGAGGAGACTGCCGAGCCGCCGTATCTGTTTGACCGCGCAAACACGGAGCGTGTGGATTATATCCTGTATGACGATGTCGGCCACAAGCTTTTCCAGCATGCGCTGCGTCATTCTTTTTCGGAAAACGGCATTCGCTGTTATGAACAGCGGTATTCCAGGGTGGTGCCGCTGCTTTCGGAAAGCGAGGCGTCTCACGGACAGGTACTCTGCGCCGATTCCTGGCTGCTTTCCGCTGAGGCGGTATGGGAAAAGGGACATCAAAAACTGACGGAGGATCCTTTCTATTTTGTGGAGCGTTATTCGGTCTGATTTCTGCAGTTGCCATTGCCGGGTCTGTTTTGCACAGACCGGCAGCGCATAGCCGAACAGAGAAGAAAAGGGCGGCGGGGCGGCTCCGTGGGTAAAAAAGCGTACCGTGCCGCAGGCCCCCTTAAGCAAGCGTGCAGAAAATCGTATTGTAGTTTTACATGTTTCCGAGTGCGTTATTTGCGGAAAGGTTGAATTTTCCTTCTGTTTCGCGTATACTATATGTATTCTGCCCTCCCGTTTCATCTGCGTGGAGGCGAAAGGAATGATCAAAATGGAAAAAGAGAAGAAAACATTTTATATCACCACTCCGATTTACTATCCCTCAGGGAATCCGCATATCGGTCACTGCTATACAACGGTGGCCTGCGATTCCATTGCGCGTTATAAGCGAATGCAGGGTTATGACGTCATGTTTCTGACGGGCACTGACGAGCATGGCCAGAAGATTGAGCAAAAGGCCAGGGATAAGGGCGTTACACCGAAGGAATATGTCGATGAGATTGTTGCGATATTCAAAAGCCTCTGGAGTTATATGAACATCAGCTACGATCGGTATATCCGCACAACGGACGATTACCACGTAGAGGCGGTGCAGAAGATCTTCAAGGAGCTTTATGACCGCGGTTACATTTACAAGGGCGAATACGCGGGGAAATACTGTACCCCGTGCGAAAGCTTCTGGACGGAAACACAGCTGGTGGACGGAAAATGTCCGGATTGCGGACGCGATGTGATCGATGCCAAAGAAGAGGCGTATTTCTTCAAGCTCTCGCAGTTTGCCGACCGTCTGGAGGACCTTTTGCTCAACACGGATTATCTGCGGCCAAAAACGCGCGCGCAGGAGCTGGTAAATAACTTTATCCGGCCCGGACTGGAGGATCTCTGCGTTTCCCGAACCTCCTTTACCTGGGGCGTTCCGGTGTCCTTTGATCCCAAGCATGTTGTCTATGTCTGGGTAGACGCGCTTTCCAACTATATTACGGCGTTGGGCTTTGATAACGAAAAATACAGTGATTTTGAAAAGTACTGGCCTGCCGATGTGCACATGGTCGCAAAGGACATTATGCGTTTCCATGCGATCATCTGGCCCGCTATTCTGATGGCGCTCGACCTGCCGCTGCCGAAGCATCTGGCAGTTCACGGATGGATCACCTTCAACGGTAAAAAAATGAGCAAATCACTCGGCAATGTGGTCGACCCGCTGGTGCTCGGCGAACGCTACGGTGCAGATGCCATACGTTACCACATCCTGCGTGAAATGGCGCTCGGTGCGGACAGCTCGTTCTCCAATGAAATTATGATCAACCGTATCAATTCCGACCTTGCCAATGATTTTGGAAATCTGGTTTCCCGCACAGTCGCAATGGTGATCAAATATTTTGGCGGAACGCTGCCGGAAGAACGTGAGACGGAGGATGCGGATCAGGAGTTTATCTCGATGATCACCGGCCTGCGCTCTACGGTCGACGAGCTGATCGATCAGACGCAGCTGAGCAACGCTCTTGCAGAGATCTTCAAGGTTGTTTCCCGTGCAAACAAGTATATTGATGAAACAACGCCGTGGTCGCTTGC
>JAHZES010000180.1 GCA_019421725.1 Clostridiales bacterium
CAGTTTGCGATCTGATCGGAATGATCGGTCGGATCAAACGTAAAGCCAATCAGCACCGAGGTTTTTGCGTTTTCATTCAATGCTTTTACTTCATCCCACTGATTAAAATCGACGTCGTCCAGCTGAGTAACATTAAAGAATGTGCCCTGCGTATAACCCGCCATGCTCCATTCCGCATTGTTGCGGTGAACCTTGCCGTCAGCGGTGTAAATGAAGTTATCCCCTTCGAGGCCGTAATAAAACGCATCGCGCACCCTGGAATCGGTGTTGACCAGCTGCAGAAACGCAAGCGCCCTGTCCGGAGCCTTGCAGTTGGAGGAAATACAGTTCAAAGAGCCCTGAACCGTATCGTTGGAGGCAACGGTATCTCCCCACTGGTACGCCACGGCTTCCTTGCCCATGTTCGGCCCCCAGGTTGTAACGGCGGCGCTGCTCCAGCCCTGTGCCACAAAGCAGGCGCGGTATTTCGGCACTTCGGCCAATGTGGCGGCATCCTGATTGATCAGACCGGACCTGTACCATTGATTCAGTGTTTTAAGGTCGTTCATAACGTCTTCCTGCTCAAACACAGCGACAACCCTACGGTTTCTGTCATCATAGCGGACGCCGATCGCCGGCATTCCTGTTCCCATTCGGTCGTACCATCCGGTAATCATTCCTAATCCGTCCGAGGCAAGGACGAACGGCGCAGTGTTTTCTCCGTTTCTGAGCGTGGTCAGGGCGCCGGTCAGGCTGTTCAGCGTGTGAAGATTGGAAACGTCCAACTGATACTTATCCAGCAGCTCCCTGTCCCAGACAAAATACTGTGTTGCAGAGCTGTCCTTGTAGGTTGGGACCGCGTAGATCCTGCCGTCAATTTTGCAGGCCTCCCAGTAATCCTTCGGGATCATTCCGTAAAGCTCCGGAGCAGCGGACTGTACAGTTTCGGTAATATCTGCAAAGGCATTCAGCCGAACGTCACTCGCGTAGGTTCCCATGTCGGTAAAGAGAATGTCGTAGTCACCCGCAGTGTTTACGATCACACTGCGGCGGCTTTGCCAGTCGCCCCACGCTACTACCTCAACCTCGATATTGACGCCGATTTTCTCCTCCAGATATTTGTTGATATTTGCTTTCCAGGCATCATAATTGGCGGGCATACCGTTTCCGGCTGCGACCCACCTGAGGTTGACCGTCTTTTCCGAAGGCTGTGCGCCGTTTCCGTCCGGCGCGGAAGAGCCTTCGGAAGAGCTGCAGGCTGTAACGGAAAGCGCCATCGCTGCCGCCAGAACAAGCGCAAAAAGCTTTTTACCTTTCATGCAGATTTTCCTCCTTAAAATCAGACATTTGTCGGCTGCAAAGGCAAGCTGCCTCTGCGGCCTTGTATATGCATCGGTTCACCCTTTGACGGCGCCGATGGTCAAACCGGAAATAAAATATTTCTGAAAAAACGGATAAGCACAGGCAATTGGAATGACAACCACGACCGCGATCGCCATCCGCACACCCTCCGTCGGCATCTGACTGATATATTGCTGCAGAGATGCTCCCGCCGACGGATTACCGGCAATATACTGGATCTGCGTGATCATCTTGTTCAGCAGCGCCTGCAGCGAAAAAAGCCGTCCATCCGTAATATAAAGGCTGGACTGAAACCAGTCGTTCCAGTAACCAAACGAAAGAAACAGCCCAATGGTGGCAAGCACCGGCTTTGAAATGGGAAGAACAATGCTTCCGAAAATCCGGAATTGTGCAGCGCCGTCTATCTTTGCGGATTCAATAATGGATTCCGGGATCGTGCTTTTAAAAAATGTTTTGCAGATAACGATATTAAACGATGAAACAGCCAGCGGAAGAATCAGCGCCAAAATGTTGTTTCCAAGCCCCAGCAGATTATTCGTTACCACATAGTTTGCCAGCATTCCGCCGTTGAAGATCATGGGAATAAACACAATGTAGGTAAAAAAGCCCTTCAGACGGAACCCCGGGCGGCTGAGCACATAGCCCATTGTAGAAGTCAAAAGCAGGCCGAGCACGGTTCCCAGCACGGTGACCAGGACAGAGATCCACAGTGCATGCAGAATGGTCGCGCGCTCATTCCACAAAAACGAATATGCCGCGCCGGAAAAGGAGCTTGGGATAAACCGGTACCCATTTGCCGCCAGGGACGCCTCCGATGAAACGGAAACCATAAACACCAGAACCAGAGGAACAATACACAGCACCGCAAAAATCAACAGCAAAATATGAAACACCGTGTTGGTCGCGGGACTGATCCTGTTCAGCCGGTTCGGCTGCTCTGCTTTAGAATAAATCGTTTTTCTGCCCACGGCTTTTTCTCCTTTTCTTAAATAATGGCACTGTCCGCATCAATTCTGGAAACAATAAAGTTTGCGGTTAAAATTGTAATACAGCATGCGACCGACTGAAAAAACGAAGCAGCCGCCGTTTGGCCGATCGGCGCATTGGTGCGGATCGCATTATAAACATAAGTGTCAAACGTGGATACCGTCGTATACAGCGAATTCGGAATATGCTGCGTAACCTGATAAAACAAGCCAAAATCGGAATAAAAAATCCGTCCGACATTCAAAATAAACATCATCACGACGACCGACTTGATGCTCGGCAGCGTAATGTGTTTTGTCTGCTGCCATTTGGAAGCGCCGTCAATCACCGCCGCCTCGTAAAGGCTTTGGTCAATTCCCGTGATGCTGGCAAGGTAAACGACCATGCTGTAGCCGACCGTTTTCCACACCTGCATAAACACCAGAATAAACGGCCAGTATTTCGCCTCCGAATACCACTGAACCGGTTGCCCCCCCAGCGATCGGATCACGCCGTTCAACAGCCCTTTGTCCGGGCTGAGAAACGCGTAAACAAAATAGCTGACGACGACCCACGACATAAAGTGGGGAAAAAACATCATCGTCTGATAAACCTTACCGGCACGCTTGCTGTAGATCTGACTGATGATAACGGCCAGCGTCACCGGGATCAGTACGCCCAAAATGATAAATACAATGTTATAAAGCACCGTGTTGCGCAGCAGCATTTCAAACGCATTGGATTCAACGAAAAATTTGAAATTTTTAAACCCTACCCATTCGCTTTTCATCAGGCTGTAAAGAAAACTGTGCCCGGGCGTAATTTTGAAGGTTTTAAACGCGATAATAATGCCGAACATAGGCAGATAAGCGAAAATAACAAACCAGAGAAAACAGGGCAGCCCCAGCAGTGCGAGCTCTGTGTCATCCCTCGACCATCGCTTTTTATGCTTGCCCTTTTTGCTTCTGTTCATCTGCAACCGATCCGTTTTCATAGTATTCCTCCTGACAGGGACACGCCGGCATGTAATTCCCTGCCGATCAATAGGTTATCCATTTTTCTCTTTATTATTTCAAATCCGTTTGCCGCCTCAAAAATTCAACGCCGCACGCGCACAACAAAAAACGCGTTTCGCAGGTTTTCCCATACGAAACGCGTTTTCTGATTTATACTGTTTTTCTGTTCAATCAGCCGGCAGCATTTTGCTCCGGCCGCAGGCGCCGACTATTCACCGAATACCGCACAATAATCCGCCTTGAATTTTTCAATACCGCTCTGAGTCAGCGGATGCTTTGTCATCTGCTCCAGCACCTTATACGGAACGGTAGCGATATCCGCTCCGGCCAATGCGCATTCTGTCACATGAACCGGATTGCGTACGCTGGCAGCGATGATTTGTGTGGATATGCCTGGATAATTGGCAAAAATCTGTGCGATGGTCCGTACAAGCTCGATACCGGTCTGGCCAATATCGTCCAGCCGACCAAGAAACGGACTAACGTACGCGGCGCCTGCGCAAGCGGCAAGCAGCGCCTGATTCGCACTGAAAATCAACGTGCAGTTGGTCGGAATCCCCTTAGCAGAAAGCAGACGGATCGCTTTAAGCCCCTCC
>JAHZES010000018.1:0-4133 GCA_019421725.1 Clostridiales bacterium
GTCAAAAAAAAACAACGAAATTTTTCAAAAATAATTGATAAACACGAAAAAACGCTTATAATAATGGTATCGCGAGCAATTTCCGAAAAGCTGCGAGCTGCCGGTTCTCCGGGCTACGCCCGGTCCCGATATTACAAAACGGATCAAAGGAGTGTTATCTGATGAAACTGGAAGGAAGCAAGACTCAGGCAAACCTGGCCGCTGCGTTTGCCGGAGAATCCCAGGCCCATACCAAATATCTTTATTATGCCAGCAAGGCGCGAAAGGACAGCTACGTTCAGCTCGGCGATCTGTTCGATGAAACCGCAAAAAATGATAAGGAGCATGCTAAAATCTGGTTTAAGCTGCTTCACGACGGTGAAGTGCCCGATACCCAGAGCAACCTGAAGGACAGCGCCGCCGGCGAAAATTACGAATGGACCGACATGTATGCCGGTTTTGCCAAAACCGCGCGCGAGGAAGGCTTTGACCATATTGCGTTCCTGTTTGAATCCGTCGGCAAAATTGAAAAGGCACACGAGGAACGCTACCGCAAGCTGTTGAGCAACATTGAAGACGGCCTTGTTTTTTCCAAGGACGGCGACACCGTCTGGCAGTGCTCCAACTGCGGCCATATTGTGGTCGGCAAAAGCGCCCCGCAGGTCTGCCCTGTCTGTTCTCATCCGCAGTCGTATTTTCAGGTTAAAGCAGAAAACTATTAACGGAACACCGCCCCGACCCTTTATCCCGCTTTGATACAGACAACCGCCCGGCAAAACAGCGCTGCAAAGCCTTTTGAGGCCCGCTCCCGCTGCTGCCGGGCGGTTTTTGCTCCCGTCCGTTATTTTTCTTCTGCATGGCTGTGGCGCAGATGCTCCATTGCCCGTTCCAAAATATCGGTCACGTGCTGATCGTCCAGACTGTAGTACACATTTTTACCGTCCCGGCGATATTTGACCAGCTGAGCTGCACGCAGCGTATTCAGCTGGTGTGAAACGGCCGATTTGGTCATCCCCAGCACCGCGCTCAGATCGCAAACACAAAGCTCCGCGCAGTCCAAAGCACACATGATGCGGATGCGGGTGGGGTCACCAAGAATTTTAAAAAACGCGGAAAGCCCGTCCACCAGAGCCGCCGAGGGCAAGCTTCCCCTCGCCTTGGCAGCGGCCTCTTCGTGAACCAGCTCACAATCACAGAAACGGTCATCATGCTTCATGATGCTGTTTGCCTCCCTTCAACCGGCGGCGCACCGCAATGGCGTGCGCCGGGCACATTTCCTGACAGCAGAAGCAGGAAATACAGGCGCTGCGGTTCTGAATCCGCGCCCTGCTCTCCCGCAGCTGAATGATACCCTGCGGGCAGCTTTCCGCACATCTGCCGCAGCCGATACAGCGCTCCGTAAGAATATGCGGCACCGGCTTGAGGAGCGTTTTTGCGGCGACCCCCACCGGGCCGCGCATGAACCGCGGGATGCCGGAAAGATAATCGTTTGTTATGCTTTGAGGCAAAAGAAAACGTTCCGGTTTCGGTTCATCTCCCACCAGCCTGATCGAAGCCGGCTTGCAAAGCCCTCTCTCTTCGGCCAGACGCAGCATCGTTACCTGCCCGGGATCCATCCCGATCGTCCGCGCCAGCACAAAATCCTGCAAAAAGACATTGCGGGAGGCAAAGGTGTACCCAAACTCCCGCGGGGTTCCCATGTTGGGGCCGTCACCCTCCATCGCCGTGACAGCATCAACAAAAGTGACATCGGGCCGCACGGTCTGCGCAAGCTCCAGCAGCATACCGGAAAAACCCTCGATCTCTGGAAAACGGTAGTGAAATTCCGGCTTCTGCAAACCGGGAATACATCCGAACAGATTTTTGATCCCGCCGGAAAGCCCTGTAAGCGAATGCGTTTTCAATTTGGCGGCATTGATAATAAAATCCGCCCGGCACACCGGCTCGATCAGATGAAAGCGCCGAGTCACAAAGCCTGACGCCGTTTCTACCTCGCGCCACTCGGTATTCATATTCAATACCGCCTCCGGCTCCAGCGACCGGTAGCCACAGGCAGCATAAACCGCCTTCAGGTTCGCAGCAACAAACGGCCCGCCGGGGCTGTCTGCAACGGTAATATCCGTGATGCCGAGCGAGCGCAGCGCACGAATAATGCAGCGAACCAGCATTGGGTGTGTGGTGGCAGCCTGCTGCGGTTTTTTCGCCGAAAGCAGGTTCGGCTTAATTAAAACCTTCATTCCCGGCTTCAAGGAACGATTCAGCTCCAGCGCGGCAAAGTGAGCGTTCACCGCCTGCTGCACTGCGTTCTCCGCATAGCTTTCCGTCCGCTGCACCGAAACCGTTGTTTCCTGCCATTCCTCCGTAACGCTCCGTTTACCCGAACAAAATCTTTCCCGACTCTGTACATCCGTCGCCAAAACAGCCATCTCTGATTCCTCCCGGCAAAACAACTCTGCCGTTTTCAAGTCTCGCTTTCTGTTTATTGTACCACAAAAGTATGAAAAAAGGCAACGCCATGCGGCAAAAGCAAAAAATGTACAAATGCGGCTTTCACGCAAAAGCAACGTGCTTGCCTGCTGATTTGCGCGGCCTGCCATGCACGTTGCTTTACCACGAATATTAAGAAACACCGCTCCTTTTCGTCTAATTATTTGCACTGTTTTATAACAGACGGTGTTTTTGGTATTCCGTTCAAAATCATAGGCAAGAAAAACGCTGTCGGCAGGCACCAGCTCGCCAATCTTTTGACGCTTCCGGTAAATCGCCTTCATATTATCACAGAAAGTGTGTACATCATGCGGCCTGCCCGCCGCGGCAAACTCCTCCGGCGTCATGCATTCCAAAATATATGAGGCAGATCGGGGTATTTTTGACGGAAAAGCGTACTACCTGTTCTTCTGTCCATTCTCCTTCCGGCATCTCCTTTGCCTTTGCTAAATCCGAACGATAGTTGGAAAGCCACTCGTGCATTTGAAAACCAAGAAACCGATCGCCGAGCATACTGCGGTAAGCATCCAGAAGATCCTGATCATAAACATAGTCATCAATATAGGTCCCGCCCTGCAAACGATCTATATAAAAAGGGCGGCCGCCGCTTTTTATGATCTCATACAGCGCGCCGCCCACCGTGGCCAAACTGTTAAACCGCAGCTCGGCCGGATTCGGGATACTTTGACAAAGCCGCACGCCGTCCCTCTCCGCCACCAATCCGCAGCGAACGGAAGCCTCCCAGGTCCTGGGGTGATAAGTATGAAAAAATGTAAAATTGCGCATTCTTTTGTCCCCTTATCTCTTGATTAGCCTTCTTTTCCGCATTCTTGAGACAATTCTAATACTAACCGATCTCAAATAAAAAAGAAATAGAATATCTTACGGATATTTGGTGTCCGCGACCGTCGATTTGTCCATGTTTTTCGGCAATCCCTGTATTGCGGCGCCCAACCGCGAACGCTATAATAAAAATGAAAGAAACCCGCTTCGTTTTCTGTTCTGTACAGCAAAAATGCGTTGGCAACCGCCATCCGAAAAACGAAAGGAAGGAATTTACCGTGAAAAAAATCAAAATCGGCGTTATTGGTCTTGGAGGCCGCGGGCTTGGCCTTTTGAAGGATGCTATTTTACCTCGGGAAAACGTAGAGGTTATTGCTCTGAGCGATCTTTATCCCGACCGGATGGAAGACGCCGCCAAAGCCGTACAGGAAGCCTCCGGAATCACTCCGGAGCTGCACCGCGATTACCACGAAATTTTGCGAATGGAATCGGTCGAGGCCGTCGTGATCCCCGCCGCGTGGGAAGCTCACATTCCGATTGCCGTTGAAGCCATGCGCGCCGGAAAAATCGTAGGCTGCGAGGTTGGCGGCGCTTACTCCCTGCAGGATTGCTGGGAATTGGTCAAAACTCAGGAAGCGACCGGAACCCCCTGCATGATGCTGGAAAACTGCTGCTACGGCCGCGAAGAGCTGATGGCGCTGAACATGGTAAAGAAAGGCGTTCTCGGCACGATCATTCACTGCCAGGGCGGCTACCACCACGACCTTCGCGATGAGATCTCCTTCGGGCGCGAAAACCGTCATTACCGTTTGCGCAATTATATGAACCGGAACTGCGAAAATTACCCCACCCACGAGCTTGGCCCGATCGCAAAAATTCTGAAT
>JAHZES010000018.1:4156-17191 GCA_019421725.1 Clostridiales bacterium
CGACGATTACGACATTGCAAATTACCCGTTTGCGCAGGGCGACGTGGTGACGACCGTGATCAAATGCGCCCACGGCGAAACCATTGTCCTCACGCTTGATACGACTCTTCCGCGTTTTTACTCCCGCGGGTTTGAGGTTCGCGGCACCAAAGGCATGTACACGGAAGACACCCGCTCCATCTTTTTGGACGGCATACATAACAAATACGATTTTGATTGGAAGCCCATGTGGAACAATGTGGAGGAATACCGCAAGGAATTTGAGCACCCGATCTGGCGCAAAAACCTGGAAGACGGTGTCCGCGGCGGCCACGGCGGTATGGACTGGCTGGAATTTGACGCGTTTTTCACCGCGATCGCGGAAAACCGCCCGATGCCGGTAGACGTGTACGACATGGCTGCCTGGATGGCGATTACGCCGCTTTCCGAACAGGCGATCGCGACCGGCGCTCCGCAGTCCGTTCCCGATTTTACAAACGGTCTCTGGACTATGCGTAAAGAAGAACCCTGCTGGCATTTTGGCCTTGCAAACATCTGCGAGGAATAACACAAGGGCTTTCTCCGCGAAGACGGCCCCGAAAAATAATCAACGCCGCGCTCCCGAATCAGACCGGGTGCACGGCGTTTTTCTTATGGGTTTGCACCGCCCGAACCCGCGGCACGGTTTTTCTTAAAATGCTTAAAGTGAATCAACAGCACAAGCCCCAACAGACAAAGAGCGGTCCCCGTTGTGAAAAGCACGGTATTTCCCTCGTCCCACAGCGGCGCCTTCAGGTCGGGTGAAATGTAAATTCCCCTTGCATAAAGCTTGTTGTCCATCACATAAAAGCTTTCGTCCAAACTCTCTTGGCATTTCTCATTCTGTTCCTCTTCCGAAAACGCCTCACGGTCAAACCATTCGTACAACCCCGCGAGAAATTCCTTTTTCAGCTCCTCGGTACGAATATAATAAAACTTGGGGGCTTCGGGATCCCCGCTCGGCTGATACGCCCTTGTGTACCGCCAGCCGGCCTGGTACGCCGGGAAGCTGTAATCGGTCCCGTAATAGATCCAGCGGTACATGTCTTCCTCGTTTTCTTTTATCGGACCTCCTGCGCTAACAACAGTTCCCGCTTTCAGCGTCAATGCCGGAACAAGGTCGCCGGGGTGCGCGTAATAGTGCAGCGTTGTGTGCAGCCTGCCGCCGGTAAAACAAACCATTGCCCGGTCCTGCGGCGCAAAGTTTACGAAGGTATACAAATCGATCTGTTCCAACGGCGTTTTGTTCTGCAGCTGCCGAATCGTTTCCTGCCAGCTTTCCACCGTGGTGTTGGGTTTGAATGCTTCGGTCAACGGTTTGTTTTTTTGCTCGGCCGCCAGCACTCGCGCTCCGCAGCCGAGAAGCAATGCAATGCCAAAGATCAGGGACAAAACGCCGAAAAATTTCTGCCTTTTCATAGCCGCCGTCAATTCCTTTCTTTGAACCGATATCTACTGTGAGCACAAATTGACCCGTTTCCCCTTGTACTCAGATTCGGATCGATTTTTACCGATCCCGCTTTTCCATCTCTATTATAAAGGGTTTTAGAAATAACATAAATGGAAAATTTGAATATATGGTCGATTTTTTCATGGAATATTGTTATATTTTAGGTAAATAGTTGGTTATTTTTGAACAAAAAATACCGGGACACGGTGCTTAACCCGTACCCCGGTATCCACTAAAAATCAGATACTGACCGAATAATTCGGCGCTTCCTTGGTGATTTGAATATCATGCGGATGGCTTTCTTTAAGTCCTGCGCCGGTAATGCGCACAAACTTCGCTTTCTCGTGCAGCTGCTCAATGGTCGCGCAGCCGGTATAACCCATGCCGGAACGCAGGCCTCCAAGCATCTGATAAATCGTATCCGAAAGCGGTCCCTTGTAAGGCACGCGGCCCTCTACGCCTTCCGGAACAAGCTTTTTGGCATCGGACTGGAAGTAACGGTCGGCGCTGCCCTTCGGCATTGCGCCAAGGCTGCCCATGCCGCGGTAAACCTTAAACTGACGGCCCTGATAAATTTCAGTATCGCCTGGAGATTCCTTGCAGCCCGCCACCAGCGAACCGACCATGACTACGTTTGCGCCGGCGGCCAGCGCCTTGACGATATCGCCGGAATATTTAATTCCGCCGTCCGCAATCACCGGAATACCGTACTGTGCGGCCGCACAGGCGGCATCGTAAATTGCAGTGATCTGCGGAACACCGATTCCAGCGACGATTCGCGTGGTGCAAATGGAACCCGGGCCGATACCGACCTTAACGCAGTCGGCGCCGGCTTCGATCAATGCCCGGGTCGCCTCTGCAGTGGCAACGTTGCCGGCGATCAGCTGAACGTTCGGATATGCCTTCTTAACGCGGCGAACCGATTCCACCACATTGATGTTATGTCCGTGTGCGGAATCGAGCACCAGCACGTCTACCTGTGCCTTGACCAGCTCGGCAACGCGCTCCAACACATTCGGCGTTGCGCCGATGGCTGCGCCGCAAAGCAGACGCCCGTTTACGTCACGCGCGGAATTCGGGTATTGAACGGCCTTCTCGATATCCTTGATCGTAATCAGGCCCTTAAGCACACCGTTTTCGTCGACGATCGGCAGCTTTTCGATTTTGTGGCGGCGAAGGATCTCCTGCGCCTGCTCCAACGTGGTCCCCACCGGAGCCGTGATCAGCTTTTCCTTTGTCATCACGTTTGCAATCGGCTGGCTGTAATCCGCCTGAGTCATAAAACGCATGTCGCGGTTCGTGATGATACCAACCAACTTGCCGTTTTCACAAATCGGCACACCGGAAATTTTGTATTTCCCCATCAGCTGGTCGGCATCTGCCACCAAATGATGCGGAGAAAGAAAGAACGGGTTCACAATAACGCCGTTTTCGGAACGCTTGACACGGTCGACCTCGTCCGCCTGCTGCTCAATGGGCATATTTTTGTGAATGATACCAATGCCGCCCTCACGCGCGATTGCAATCGCCATTGCGCTTTCCGTAACGGTGTCCATAGCGGCCGTCATCAGCGGTGTATTCAGGTGGATGGTTTTCGTCAGCTGAGTAGAAACATCGACCATCTTCGGTTCAACGTTGGATTCCCCCGGAATCAGAAGAACGTCGTCAAAGGTAAGCCCTTCTTTTACGAACTTCTGCTGGAAATCAGTGTTCAACATTCCTTTTTCCTCCTCTTTTCATCATTTTGGCTTCCTGTAGTATATTAAATTATTTTATCATTCCGGCTGCCCGCTGTCAACGAAAATCCCGCACAAACATTTTGTGCATCCCAAACTCGTTTTAAGAAAAAAACAACGGCTGCCGCAAAAAGCACAGCCGCTGTGAAAAAAATCAAAGAATGTTCTTTTGCTTTCTGCGCCGGAAAAAGATCGCAAAAACAAGTCCTGCCGCCGTTGCAGCGGCGCATACCAGCATGACCCACACCCCGGAAAGGTCGATCGGCAAAGCCTGCATCCCGTTCTGCATTTCTTCCGGCGACTGCGGCAGCGTTTCTTCGCCATTCCCCGGCGCCGTGCCGCCCTGATTTCCCGGCAGCTGCGGCGGCGTTCCTTCGCCGCTCCTCTGCGCCGCGTCGTCGTTCCCGGCCTCTCCTTTGGAAAACGGATCATCCGAAGGAGCACCCGGCATACCGTCTGCATTGCTGCCACCCTGCACTCCAAGCGCAGAAAGGTCAAAATCGGCCTGAATCAGCGCAGAGGCATCCTCCGACTGCCCGGCGCTTGTAGAAGGGATCGTTCCGTCCAGCTGACCCTGAATGCTTTTTGCACGCAGGGCGCCGAACTGCTTAAGCACCGGCAGCGACGCCTTGTATTCATTAACGGTACAAAATGCCGTGGCATCGTTCTGTACATAGCTGCCGATCATGGAATCCAGCGAATCGACTGTGCTTTCAAATTTCCCGCTGTCAAAATATTCTGTTACGATCTGCTGCAGATATTGATGGTACCGCTCAAGATATTCCTGATTGGCAAGGAGCTTGCCGATTATCGGGCGGGCTTCCAGCGTTGTACCAGAAACCGGCGTATCGATAGCAAAATTGACGGCGCTTTCCGCGCTGCCGGCCTGAAAACCGCCGAACGCAAGATTATAATCCCACGGAACCATGGAGAGAATACCGTCTTTTTCATAAAGATAATAATTGTGCTGCATGCTTCCGAAGTAGCTGTCCAGATTGACCAGCACGGCGTTAGCCGCCAGATAGCGCAGTACCTGATCCACATCGACGCAGCACTCCAGATCCTCTCCTGTGGAAAGGCCTTTAAGCGCTTGGATGATCCGCTGAAAATCGCTTTCCTTCGCCGAGCTGAAAACGGCATTGTCAAAAATATTGGAGTAGCTGTCGCTGTTGTTGTCGGTATAAACCAGATCGACCCCGCCGGAGCTGCCGGTCATCTCCCCTTCGAAGCCGAACCGCCCCCCATTGAAGGCATTGCCGCCCGCGTCCGGCGGCCGAACCGCCTGCCCTCCTTCCGGAGCCTCGCCGCCCCGATTATCCTGCGGCTGAAACTGGTCGGCATCGCCGTTTTCCCCCATCTGACCGATCCTGTCATTCATTCGGCCGTCGCCGCGGACCCTCATATTTTCCGGTTTATAAAACTGGCCGTAGGAGGTTCTGTAATTTCTTTCGGCAAACGACTCCTCAATTCCCTCCACCGCAAGATAAAGTCCCCATTCCTCTCCGTTAACCGTAATATGCGCATAGGAGTAAAGCGGACTTGTCACCCCAATGAACGAAAGAATGTCGTAGGATAGATACTCTTTCATATAGGTATTGTCACTCTGCATATTGTTGAGCACAAATTTGTCCAGCCCCCAGCAGGTCTGTCCTTTAACATAATGATCAAATTCCAGCTTAAAGCTGTAGCGGTCGCTCTCCGGGTCGGATTCGACTGTGGAAAGGCTGGAATTTCCCTTGGGGCGAATGCCGACCGAGGCAAAGCTCGTGCCGTTGACCGTGACATCGCACATGATATATTCTTCCGCCGTCGCATTTGCCAACATGGCGTCCCACGCCTGAGAATCGACAGTGATCTCAATATGATTGACGGTATTTTTCTGGAACAGCTTCGTTTGATATTCCATTAAAACGCCTGCGGAAGCATCCTCTCCGCGCTTTGGGGCCGCCACCAGAACGATTGAAAAAACAAAACGCCAGAGACATAAATACGGCAGCCAGAATAGAAAATGTCCTGTTTTTCAAAATGATCCCCTCTTTCGACCGACAGAATCTGCGCCAAAGCTGGCTGTCCGGCGCATAGCCTGCGCAGGCTAAGTCTACATTCGCAATGTGAAAGCTTTTTGAGGTGCTTGTGCAAAATGCGTGAAAAAAGCGCCGCTTCCCGAAGGAAACGGCGCCTTGCTTCATCATTTACCGTACTGTAACCACGTTTGGCCGGTCCGTGCGGAACGGATCGACCCCAAAGCGCGCCCGCAGCCATTCCACGCAGAGCTCCATCCAGTGCGCAGTGTGCGGATCGCCCTCGCAATTCATCTCAGACGTTGCCAGCGAAAGCCCGTGCGGCCCGTCCGGAAACCAGTGCAGCTCGGCAGGAACACGGTGCTCATGCAGCGCGAGCGCCAGGCGCAGCGTTTCCTGCGGCGAAACGGCTTCGTCGCTTTGCGTATGCCACAAAAACGCCGGGGCGGTCTGCTCGTTTACCTGATGAATCAACGAAAAATGCCGGATCTGCTCCTGTGTCGCTTCTCCGCCTGCAAGCCGCTGCAGGGTAAACCTTCCGCCGGGCTGCGGGCCCTCGTCATCCAGTACAGGATACCCGAGGATCATCGCATTGGGGCGGTTTTTGCCGGGAGCCATTCCTGCAATCTGCTGCAGCTCCGGCGCGTTCCAGCAGATCCCCAGGGACGCTGCAAGGTGTCCCCCTGCCGAAAAGCCGCAGACGGCAATCTGTTCCGGGTTCAGCTGCCATTCCTCCGCGCGGTCGCGCAGCAGGCAGATCGCCCTGGTCAGGTCAAGCTGCGGCGCCGGATACACCGCCGGAGCACAGCGATAATGCAGCACAAATGCGTGAAAGCCCGCCGCCGCAAACTGCAGAGCCACCGGCTCTCCCTCGCGCGGAGTCGCATAAGCATATCCTCCCCCGGGGCAAATGATGACCGCACCGCGCGGACGCACCCCGTCCAGCAGATACGTCGTCAGGGTCGGCGGCTCCGTTTTGCCGCCCGGGCTGACGCGCGCAAATTCCTGAAGCTCGCCGTCCTGCCAAAGCGGAATCGTTTTTACCTGCATAATAAAAATCCCTCTTTCCGGCACACGCCTGTTTTCTTCATCATAACAGGAAAAACGGGAAATCTCAATGACTTTTTGCACGAATTGTGATAAAATATGCAGCAGAAAGCGGCGTATTGTACTTGCCCTTGGAGAGGGGCGCAAAAAACTACTACTTTATCTGTAAGGAATCGGTGTTGTAATGAAGATACTGGCTGTCGATTTAGGAAGGGTTCGCACCGGGACTGCGATTTGCGATCCAAAGGAAATTCTCGCCTCTCCGCTGCAGGTGATCCGGCAGACAAACCGAAGCCTGCTTGCGGAAGAAATCGCCGCGCTTGCCCGGGAAAACCGTGCGGAAGAAATCGTTTTGGGGCACCCGGTCAACATGGACGGAAGCGAAGGAGAAAGCGCGCGCGGCGCGCAGGAATTCGCCGTTCTTCTGCGGGAAAAATCCGGTCTCCCCGTCGTTCTGCGCGACGAGCGCGGCACGACCCTGACCGCGCACAGCTACCTGAACGAAACCAATACGCGCGGAAAAAAGCGCAAGGCCGTCGTAGACGCCGTTGCCGCAACCGTCATTCTTCAGGATTATCTGGAATTTCGCAGAAACCGCAGCGGCACAGATTAAAAACAGGCCGATTTACCATGAGCTTCGGTAAATCGGCCTGTTTTGTTCCGTAATGCAAACCAAAGGGCAGGTTCCGCCAATTAATAAAGATCGGAATAATACTGCCACTGACTGTTGAGTGCGCCGGCAATCACAACCGCCATAATCACAGCGGAAACAATGGCAAGCGCAAAACAGACGATCCCCGCGATCAGCAGCTTTTTAGCGCGCGCATGACAGGCGGCGCACTCCTCCGGCGAACGGTAGCCCGCCATCAGATACGGATTCATCGGCGGCTGCTGAGCGCCGCAGTAAGGGCAAACGTTTGTTCCGGGCGCGATCGGCGCCCGGCATCCGATGCAGATCTGCTGAACGGGCATAGCGCTGTTGCCAGAGCTTTTACGAATGCACAGGTAAACGATCCCGGGGATCCATCCCAGCAAACCGATCAGCACCGCCCACATGGCGGCATCCTTATTATTGAGCGACTTTGCGTCCTGATAAGCCGCACACGCCAGCAGCACCTGCGCCGCAATGGAAAACAGAAAAATCAGCAGATAAAAGATGGCCGCGCTGGCAAAAGAAAAATAATCATTCATAAGCGTCGTCTCCTTTTTCGGTGTTTGACGGTGGAAGGCGGAGTCCGCCCTTCCGGTACATCCGCCACCGGCAGATAACACCCCTATTATTTCGCAAAAACATTTGGTTGTCAATCGTTTTGTGTAAAATTCTTTTTCCTGAAAAACGCGGCATGACCAACCTGCGCGGGGTAAGCCGAACGGCCAAACGCAGCTTTTCGCCCTCCAAAAACAGATCTCTCTTCAAAAAAGGAACTCCCGAAGCTTTCAGGTTCAGGAGTTCCTTTTTATTCGGGCGGCGATCCGCATTCGCTTTTCGAATACCGCCATGCTTGTGCAAAGCCTTTGGCTGTTCGCCAAGCGGAATCAGGTAAGCTTGATCTCCTCGTCGTTGATCATCTTTACAAAGTCTGCCAGAACCTTTTCGGCCCAGCTGCTTTTTACCAACGCCATGTTCTGGCCGTCGATCTGGTAAACAACGCGGCGGTCGGAATACTCATAGGCCGTGATCGTGATCGGCTCGGTGTCGTACTCGTCATAAAAATTCAGCGTAAGCGAGAGCAGCTTCGCGCCCAGCTGAGCGTCGGCAGGCACTTCTTCCTCACGGTATGCCGTAAGGAACGACTGATAAAACTTCTTATAATACTGAAGGTTCAGGTCGTTGTAATAGGCGGCATAGTCGTACTCCACTGCGCTCTCGGAAGAAGCGTCCGCAGAACTGCTGGACACCTTTTCCGTGCGCTGCTGCTCGATCGTGTAGACCTTGCCGGTATTGTCGGTAAACTCAAAGCTCTTCACCGTTGAAATATCGCAAAGGAACATCAGCGTATCGCGCAGGTCAAACGCCTTGGTCGTCGCCAACGCAATGTTTGCGGCGTCAACCTTGTAAATCACCTTGCCGCCTTCAAACATCACATAAGCGGTGGAATCGTCCACATTGCCAATCAGCAGCGTGGTCTTTTTCCCTTCGATCCAGAACCGCAGCTCAATCGGCTGGTCCATTCCGTATTTCTGCAGCTCCTCGTCGGTCGGGTTTACCGCAGCAAAACCGGTTGCCGAAAGATTTGCAAGCGGCGTCAGGTAATTGTCGGCAAGCTTACTGGTTACGCCGGCCTCCTGCGGCTCGCTCATATAATAAGAATAATACTTTAACGGGCTGGCAGCTGCAATGTCCTCCGACTGCGGGAAGATCACGATCGGCTGCTCGTGGTCACGGCCGGAAATGCGGATCTTGTCAAACGACGGCAGGCTTTCGGCGCCGGTGGTATCCGTCACCATCAGGCTGAGGATCGTACTGGAAAGGAAGTCGTCGCGCGAAACGGAGAGCACTGCGGAAACGCCCGCCAGATAGACGTGATCGTCACCCGAACGCATCACATAATATTGTGAGCTGTTGCCCGGTACCGCGTCGCCGACGGAAACGGTGACGCTGGAACCGTCGGTATAGGTCGCCACATAGCTGGCGGCCGGATAATCCAGCCCGTAGGGGGCAAGGTCGCTCTGCGCCCCAAGGTCACGGGTCGCGGTCAATGAATAGCCGTACTGCGCGTCCGACTGCACCACGGAATTGAGAAGCGTAACGCCCTCCATTCCCTTAACGGTATAAGTCACCGCTGCCGCGGCTGCAGAAGAAGCATCCGTGGATTCCGGCTCTGTGATCTCTGCAGTCAGCTCAACCGTCCCCCTTTCATTGGTGAACACAAGGGACTTCAGCTCGGTTTGTTCGCGGGAGATCAGAGAAATTGTTTCGGTGCTGCTGGCGGGGGCTGCGCTGGAAGACGCCGTCTCCTGGCCGCCCTGCGGCAGCAGAAGCAGCAGCGCCACACCGACGCCCACTATGACAAGCACGGCAAGAAAAATAAGCAGCTGCTTCGTTTTTCTGTTCATGGGGCCCTTTTTACTCATAAATGACGCCTCCTGAGCCACACAATCAGTCCGACAGCCAGCACGAGCAGCGGAATCAGGATCATAAAGATCGTCATGCCAACCATATTGACCATATTACTTGAAACCGTGAAATCGGCAGAGGTCAGCTTTGTGGAATCGATATAAACCTTATTCTCATCACCGGTGGTATCGCTGAGGAAGCGGAACAGCGTAACGGCGCAATCGGAGTTCTTCGTGCTGCCGTACTGGGTGTAGTAGTTAAACATTTCGGTGGAAGCCAGCGTAACGACGCGGGAATAGGTGACCCGGGTCCCGCTGACGCCCTTGGCGCTGATCGTCATAGCCGGGTAGCTCTTCTTATCGCTGTCCTTCGGTTCATAGGTGTTGATGTTTTCTGTTGCAACGCTGTAGGCGGAATCATAGGTGGAAAGCACGGTGCTCACCGCAACTCCGCTGTGGCTTTCCCACAGTACCTCGATCGGAGCGAGTGCATAGCCTACCGCAACGCCGGAGGAATAATCGTCAAAAATCGTTTCCTCGCCAAACTGCAGTAAGGGTGTCAGTCCGTTGCCGACATAGCGGCTGTTGTCGGACTCCATAACGATGCTGCCGGCCTCCTGTACGCCAATACCCCAATCCGCCATGAACGCCTTGAAGTTCGGCATCTTTGAGGTATCCTGCGCGGGGCTGAGCGAAACAACAATGTCCTTGCCGTACTGCTCGCCGTTCACAAGGAAATCCTCAAGGATCTTGATCTGATCCGACGTGTAGTCGCCTGTCGGCGCGTTAATGACAAGAACGTCGATGCTGCTGTCGATCGGCTGCGAAAGCATCAGATCAACGGTCTGAATTTCAAAGTTGTTGTCTTCCAGCAGCGCAGTCAGGTATTTCGGCTCCGTTTCGCCGTGGCCGGTCGCAACGCCAACAATGGGGAGCTTATCCACATTCACGGCCAGCATCGCGTTGCCGATGGCATATTCGATATTGGAAGCATAAGTGGTATTTCCGGAGGAATCCTGACCGGATTTGTAAAGATCGTCGATCGTAAGTACCTTGTGGCGCTTGTCGGACTTGACGATAATGGAATAGGCATTCAGTTTATCGTTTGTATAATCGCTGGTAAAGCCCGGGTTCTTTTCAATATCCACATAAGAAACCTTGATATTGCTGTTGCGCTCCGCCGCCTTGGAAACCAGCTCCAGAAGCCGCGTGCCCTCGTTGATGGCGTTGCCGCCCACCTTATTTGCCAGAGCGTTATTCACTCCGTTTTCAATTGTATCGTGCTCCGCGCAGAAAATGATCTCCGTCGGAACGTCGATTTTGTCGATCAAGTCGGTAAAGTCCTCGTTCAGCGAAAGACGCCTGTCGGCCGTCATGTCCAGACGCAGCGACGGGAAACGGTTCACCAACGCTGTAGCTCCCACATTGAGCAGCACCGCCAGCACCAGCACGCCAACCACAAAAACAGAAGAGAGCGAGCCGTGTTTAAAGCGGGTGCTGTGGACCCAAACGCTGAATTTCTTCTTTTTATCTTTTTTTGCCTTTTTGCCTTTTGGGGCGTCATTTTCCGTTCCGGAGCTCCGGCCGTTCTCTGCTCCGGCCTGCGCGGCTTCTTCCGCAATCGGGGCTTCGGAGGCAGCATCTTCCGGCGCTGCCGGATTCAAATTATCTTTTTTCTCATCAAACATGTTGTCAAGCCTCCTTTAGCTCCATCTCTTCTTCTCCAGCATGGTAACGGCGAGGTAATTGAACACGCCGATGACGCTGAGGAAGAAAACGACACTGGAAAAGTCACAAACGCCGGTAGTAAACGAATAGTACCGCTCATAGAACGAAAGGTTGCTCACCAGCCTGGTGAGCCATGCGGAACCAAACAGAGAAGCGATCTGGCCGAAAACGATCAGCAGAATGGAAACCGCAAACGACGCGACGGCCGCGATCATCTGGCTGTCGGTCAGGCTGGAAATAAACAGGCCGATGGCGATCATTGCGCCGCCGTACAGCAGCGAGCCAAGAATATTCCCGAAAATTTCTCCCCAGGAGGGCACCGCCAAAAACGAAATAATAAATGCAGGGATCAGCGTAAACAGAATCACGATGGCATAAACCGTGAACGCGGCAAGAAATTTGCCGAACACCAGCCCGCCCAAGCTGACCGGCGCCGTCAGCAGCGCCTGATCGGTTTTCTGCTTTTTGTCCTCGCTCAGCAGTCTCATGGTCAGTATCGGGATCAGCATCATGCACCAGGTAAAAATAGAACCGTAAATGGTCGTAAAATAGGCGGAGCTGCCGTTGGCAAGCACCGTATAGAACTGCATGCCTTCAAAAAACAGCAGCACGGCAATAAAAACATAACCGATCGGATTGGTAAAGTAGCCGCGCAGCTCGCGTTTATAAATCGCAGACATCAGGCGTTAACCTCCTCGTTGGATTTTTTCAGCTTCTGCCCTTTTGTGTAGGTCCCGTTGGTCAGGCTGATGAAGACCTCTTCGAGCGTCAGGTCGGTGGAACGCAGCGCAAGGATCGGCCAACCGCGCTCGGCAAGGCGCTCAAACAAAGCACGGCGCGGGTCGGCGCCCTGCTCGGCCTCAACGGAGTATTCAAACACTCCAGGCTCGCGTTCGCCAAGGTTCACGACCGTGACTACCTTGGGCAGCCGGCGCAGCAGCTTTTCAACCTCCGTCGCCGGACCGGCAACGCGCACCAGCAGCCGGTGGTCGCTGGAAAGCGAATGCGAAAGGTTGTCCGGCGTGCCGTCGGCAATGATCTGACCCTTGTCAATGATGATAACGCGTTCGCACACCGCCTGCACCTCGGACAAAATGTGCGAGCTGAGGATGACGGTATGGTGTTTGCCCAGCTGCCGGATCAGGTTGCGGATTTCGATGATCTGGTTCGGGTCCAGGCCGACGGTCGGTTCGTCGAGAATCAGCACGCCTGGATTGCCCAGCAGCGCCTGCGCGATGCCGACGCGCTGGCGGTAACCTTTGGAAAGGTTGCGGATAAGGCGCGCGTATACATTGGAGATTTTGACCAGGCGGCAAATTTCTTCAATGTGCTCCTTGCGGGGCAGCTCAACCTTTTTTAAATCATACATGAAGTTCAGGTATTCCTTCACTGTCATATCCATGTACAACGGGGGCAGCTCCGGCAGATATCCGATCTGCTTCTTCGCTTCGTTCGGTTCCTCAAGAATGTCGTATCCTCCGATTTTCGCCGTGCCCTCCGAGGCGGAAAGATAACCGGTAAGAATGTTCATCGTGGTAGATTTTCCCGCGCCGTTCGGCCCAAGAAAGCCCACGATCTCCCCCTCCTTTACGCTGAAGCTGATGTCGTTGACCGCAACATTGCTTCCGTAGCGTTTAGTCAGGTGGTTGACCTCTATCATCTTTTGACCATTCCCTTCGTATTGGTTTTGTTTACAAAATACAGCGTGCCTGCTCATACTGTTCACAGACGATACTTTTCAGATTATAACGGCAGTTTGCGAAACAACCGTGATAAAAATATGTCTAAACTATGAATACGCGGCGTTGCGCACAAATATTGCTGCTGAAAAACGGTGCACAATCTACAAAATCTATAAATCTGTGACCGCTTTTCAACACTCCGGCAGCTTTCACTGAAGGGCCAGTTTTTAAAAATTCGGCGTATAGGACAGTTGTACCGTACGGTGCTCCGCACGGTAAATTTTAAGATCCCGGAA
>JAHZES010000018.1:17201-18288 GCA_019421725.1 Clostridiales bacterium
CATGGCTGCAATAGGTGCCAAGCCCGACGCGGCAGGCGCCTTCTTCGTCGATCGGGCTCGGGTCGCAAAGCAGCACAACGAGCTCTCCGTCCACTAAAATGAAGCTCATGTCATCTACGATCCCCGTCTGAATATGATACTCCCGGTCGGACTCCGCAACAAACGTGCCGTTCATGGCATAAAGGGCGCATTCCGGATAGCGTTCGATGCCGGCGCGCTTTTTCCACCAGCCGTTCAGGCCGGCAATGTAGCCGAGCGCCGCGTCTCCTTTTTGATTGTCCCATCCCTTCGCACGAAACGAAAAGTTGAGGTCATTGTTGCACGGAGCAATCATCTTTCCGTAGAAATCCATGATGATATTTCCCGGGAACTGTTCCCAGGTATAGATCAATCCGCCCGCGTTCCCGCGATACAGCCCGTCCAGAACGCCTTCCGCTGCATTCCATTCTCCGCCGGTGATCTCCCAGCGTTCTTTCCATCCTTCCGAAAAATCCTCGCGGAAAAGCAGCTCTCCCGCACGAATCTCCTGGTTGCGCAAATAAAACACCTTTGTCTCTCCTTGTTAAAATACATCACTGTATTGTTATTTTACTACATTATAAAAGAAGGCTGCCGGGTTGTCAACGAAGCGGCAGCTCTCCCTTTTTTGCTGCGGCAGAATTTCGGTTATGTAAAAAATAAGCAAAAATCTAAAAAATCGTATCTAATTCGTGCAATGCATAAATTAATTTTGATTTCCATCTTGTTTTTAGCAAAACATTATGATACGATAAGGCTGAACCGGCATCCAGCGGCCTAAAGGCTGCGTTTTTGCCTGGGTGCTGCAAATATTTTGATTCGTTTGATTTGAAAGGAGCTGTCTTGATGGAAAAGAAAATTTTGAATGTCGGCGTCATCGGTCTGGGCATGGGAAAAGCGCATGCCGAGGGCGTGACAAAAACAGAGGGCGCGTGCCTTTATGCTGTCTGTGACATTAACAAAGCTCGTGCGGACGAGGTAGCAAAGGAGCTTTCCGCCGCACATGTTTTCACCGATTACCGTGATATGATCGCCGACCCGGCCATTGATGCGGTCATTATTGCAAGCC
>JAHZES010000181.1 GCA_019421725.1 Clostridiales bacterium
CCATTGTGGATGCCGTCAGCCTGGTGGTCTATTTTCAAATCGCCTGCTCGCTGCTCTCCGGAGTTGGCTGAACGTCAGTATATTAAGTTCCCCACGGCCGCCGGAACGCAAAAGCAACCAAGTCCGGATTCGCGCACAGCCCTTGCAGACACAGGAACAAAGTGAGGTGCACCGGTCATGACCCAAAGCATCCTAAAAAAAGAATCGTATTTCCGTAAGTGCAGCTTCTGCAAAATATTTGAGTCCACCGACAAGGCGCCTTCCGGATTGCGTCTGCATTCGCATGATTACACACAAATCTGGTATGTGACAAAGGGCGAATGCGAGCACCGCGTGGAGAATCAGGTTTACCGGCTGACCATTGGAGACACCTTTCTTCTGCTGCCCGAAATTGAACATCAGACGCTGCTGGGGGCAGAATCTTCCGCTATCTGCTGCGAATTTTCTCTTGAAGCCGTGCTCGGCTCGTCCGCCACGCAGGACAACATGAACAACGCCCTCAACCTGATGAGTCTGTCCGTCTTTTTTCAGGATTCGAAGGAACAGCGTCCCCGCTTTCTTTTCCGTCCGGAAACCAGCCGCAGGGTGGAACAGACAATGAGAAGCCTTCTGCAGGAATACGAACGGGAACAGCCGTATTACGAGGAAATGCTGCGAACGGGGATTCAGGAACTGCTGCTGCTTTTTATGCGCGAATTTTCGCTCTCTTCAAATTACTGGCACAGCCAGCGCGACCTGATCTACCTCAAATACAAGGAGCAGGTGGCTCCGGCAATCCGTTATATCGACGAGAATTGCGCCTCTCCCCTCACACTCGACGAGGTTTGTAGAATTTCCGCTTTGTCCAAAACCTATTTTTGCTATTTGTTTAAGCTGATCACAAAACAAACCTTTGTCGAATACCTCACTGCCCAGAGAATCCGCGCCTCGATGGATCTTTTAGAAAACCGTGCGGCTTCCATCGCCGAAATCAGCGAGCAATTGGGCTTTAACAATGTCGCTTATTTTTCCAAAATCTTTAAGAAGCTTACCGGCAGTTCTCCCAGCAGCTACCGCCGCAATCATCTTCAAAAATAACGTCGGAAAACCGTCTTTCGGCCGTGCAGGCTGAAGGACGGTTCTTATTTTTACAAAAGTGCAAAATATATGGATAATAAATAAACCTTTTTTCAAAAAGATTCTGTTAAAATTGATCTGTATTAATCTGTTGCCAATCCGATTTCGGGAACGGAAGCCGAAAAAATTCTTGGGCTTCTCACGGATAGCGGAAAGGTGGTTTCAAAATTCACATTCAGTAATGCAACGAAAGGATGATGGCCAAATGAAACTCCGTTTTAAAAACAGATGTCTGGCATTTGTAACCGCAATTTGTTTGATTCTTCTGTCAACCACCTCTACTGTTCTGGGTGAAGGCACAGAATCCCTTTTGCCCCTTCGTTCCGGCTTCGTAAACGTGTTAGATCTTTATCTTTCTCCGGATGGCAGTGACAGCGCCGACGGGTTGTCGCCCTCCAGCGCTCTGAAGTCGATTGCCGGAGCCAACGCGCTGCTGACAAAAACTCCGTTCGACGGCAACGTTACGATTCACCTGGCTTCGGGCACTTACCAGCTCACAGCAAACACCTCCTGGAACTACGCGGCGCCCGGCAAAACCATTTCGTTTGAAGGTGCCGGAGAGGATGCGACCGTTTTTTCGGGCCAAACTGGTCTGGATATTACCTTTCTGACGGTAAACACCTGCGGCACAACGTCGTTTTCCTTTAAAAACTTTACCGTAAGCAATGTCCGCAACGGCATCATCATGCGCGTCAGCAACGATGGATCAGCGGCTACACAGGACGGCGTTTCGGGATATTTTGCAAACCTCACTTTCTCCCGTCTCGGCGGATATTACACGCGCAACATTACGCCCGGCGTGGCCGCCATTCAGTTCCTCGGCTCCTCCAACAACACCATTGAAAACTGCAGTTTTTTTAAAATCCGTGATTATGCAGGGCTGAATATTCACGGCCTGTATATTTCCACGTTTTCCTGCAACAACACCGTGCGCAGCTGCCTCTTTGAGGACGTTCAGCCCGACCCGGTCCGCTTCCGCCGCGGCAGCAGCAATAACCTGGTGGAAAACTGCACCTTTACAAACTCGGGAACTTACGCCTATTGCTCCGAATGGGAGGCCGGCCCCGCCGAACCGGAAGTCTGCTCAAACGTCATTTTTCGCGGCAACGAAATGTTCAGCGGTTACGCGGGCGCGCCGATTCCGGCAATTATGATCTTTAACCCCGGAACTGACCAGGCGGCGCCGGCCGATTCCGCCCGCCTGAACGAGTACGACAATACAATTTACCCCAGCACCCTAAATACAACGGTTCCCGCCGCCGTTAAAAATTATTCCGCCGTTGTGGATGGCTCTTCCCTCGCCGATTTCGTTCCCGTTTATTCCATCGATCGCTGCGAACCGTATCTGAACGTTGATGATCTCGCCTTTTTGCTGAAGGGCACAAGGTTTGAATTTACCTGTTCTGCAAACGAGAGCGGCAAAACAGTCACTCTTACCACGGGCAATTCCTGTTCTGTAAGCGGATTTTCCGTACAGACGGATGCCGCGGAAGGAGAAATTACCGCAGAGCGCCTTTTGGAGTGGAGCGTTTCCTGTGACGAACAAAAAAACGGAACTCTGCCGGTTTTCCGCAGAAATGGCTCTTATTTTGTCAGCCTGACTGCCGTCCGCGAAATGATGGATTTCCAGCTGACGGTGGACAGTGGCGCGGCATCCCTTTCCATTGTTACAGTTTCGCAGACCGTAACCGTTCCGGAAACCATTCAGGTCTTAAAGCTGAAATTTCCCGGCAGCTTTGAAAACAAGGGCGAAAACAACGGGAACTACGCTCTAACCGATTCCTCCAACTTTGATGTTATCACAATGAAGACCGCTGATCTGAGCGGCACCATCCGTTTTGAGGCACTGATTCGCGACAAGGTGAAGTACGCCATCATAGCAATTCCCATTGGCAACGGAGCATACGGCATCCGCGAATGGAAAAACGCCACGATCAAGGATTACTACACGTTTGCCGACAGAAAATGGAGTTCTGCGTCCGGCGGCTATGCCGACAGCTTCCATACCACAGACGACGAATTTATTTACTATGCCATCATTCCGGTCGGCGGCAGCAAGCCGAGCCAATACCCGCAGTTCCGCGTCGCCAAAAACTGGACGAGCGGCAGCATTTCGAATTATTCTCAGTTCTTTATCACCGATATTGAAAATTATCAGCCCCTGACCCCTGTTTCGTTTGATCCGCTGAACAAGCAGTGCAGCGCTGCGCAGAGTCTGAGCGCCGGCGATTATACGGCCGAAAGCTGGAATACCGCAGAAGAAGCGCTGGAGCAGGCCAAACAGCTGCTGAAAAACGCAGGCGCCTCGCAGGAGGCGATCAACTCGGCTGCCGAAGCGCTGAAGGCTGCGCTGGACGCCCTTGTGCCGCTCGGCGACAAAACCGAGCTGAATCGGGAGCTTGAGCAGGCAAAGCGGCTGGATCTCTCCCTGTACACCGAAGCGAGCGCAAAACGGCTCGCCGATGCGATCGCTGACGCCGAACGGGTTGCCGCCGATGCAAACGCCGTTCAGGGCGACATCAACGGAGCGCTGGAAAAGCTTTCGACCGCTGTTGCCGAGCTTGAGCTGACTTCAGGTTCCTCTGCGGGAGACAGCAGCCTGCCTGACGGCACATCGTCCTCCGATACATCTTCCGATGTATCTTCCTCCGGCGCATCTTCCGAAGGCGCACCGCTGACCGGCGGAACCTCTGCGCTCTTCCTCTTCGTCTTTGCCGGAACGTGCGCTGCCTTTGCGCTGCTGCTTTGCCGGCAGAAGCTCGACCGGAAGGAAACGGAAGAATAAACACCCCCAACAC
>JAHZES010000182.1 GCA_019421725.1 Clostridiales bacterium
ACGCCGGCATTATGGTTTCGGCGTCGCACAACCCGGCGGAGTACAACGGTATCAAAATCTTCAGCGGAGACGGGTATAAGCTGCCGGATGCGTTAGAGGAGCAAATTGAAGCAATCGTACTGGATCACACCTCCGTATCAGGGCTGCAACCGGGCGACGGTGTTGGAAAGGTGACGCGCTGCCAGACAGCCGTAAAGGATTATGTAGACCATCTGAAAAGCACGGTGGCTTATTCGCTTGACGGGCTGCATATTGCAGTAGACTGCGCAAACGGTTCTGCCAGCGAGACAGCGGAAAAACTGTTTCGGGAGCTTGGTGCGGACTGCCGCTTTTTAAACAGGGAGCCGGACGGTCTCAACATTAATAAAGAATGTGGATCCACGCATATTGATAAGCTGATGGATTATGTAAAGCAGAATCATCTTGACGCCGGGATTGCGTTTGACGGAGACGCTGACCGCTGCCTGTGTGTAGACGATCAGGGAAATTTGGTTGACGGCGATTTCATCATGGCCATTTGCGCAAAGGATATGCACGAGCGCGGTAAGCTGCCAAAGGATACGGTCGTAGGGACTATTATGACAAACTTTGGGTTCGGAAAATTTTGCGAGGAAAACGGGCTGCATTTTGTTGCAACAAAGGTGGGAGACCGCTTTGTGCTGGAAGAGATGCTGCTGGAGGAATACGGATTCGGCGGAGAGCAGTCCGGTCATGTTATATTTCTCGATTTTGCCACCACGGGAGACGGTCAGCTCACGGCGATCCAGCTGCTCTCGCTGATGCGGCGCAGCGGAAAAAAGCTTTCAGAGCTTGCAAAGGTGATGACGCGTTATCCGCAGGTTATGATCAATCTGAACATTTCGGCGGAGGGTAAGCTGCTGTTTTACACCGACAAGGAAATCAAGGCTGCGGTCGAGGCAGCAAAAAAGACGCTTGGAAAAGAGGGGCGTATCGTGGTACGGCCGTCCGGCACAGAACCGCTGATCCGTGTAATGGCGGAAGGGAGCAGCGAACCGCTGATTCGTGAACAGGCACAGGCGGTTGCCGATGTGATTCAGAAGCGCCTTGGAGAAAAGCAATAGAAGCGCCAGACCGATTTGGCGGTTGACGAGGGGAGAGAAGAATCGAACTTTTCGGCGGATGTCTCTCGCGGCAGAGAAAACTGCCGTCATCGGCAAGCAAATATGCGGGCGACCGCAAAACAATCAGCCGATATCCAAATCAAAAGCCGGAAGCGCCCTGCAATTTTGCTCAGCGGCTTCCGGCTTTTTGTTTGTTTTGCGTTTTTCACGAGAGATGAAGCGACTTTCCCGGAATCAGAAGAACGCAAAATGTATTAAGGTGCAGCAGTTATTCTACAAATACCGTTGCAATATCCCATCCCCTTGAAAAGGGCGGCAGGGTTACCAAAACCCCGTTTTCGTTATCAACAGCGCACAGCTGCTGTGTTGTTTCGGCATTTTGAAAAATGAACCGTCTGCCGGCGGGGCGATGAATTTGTAATTCCAAAGACGGTGTCGGGCTGATTGAAATATTCACCACCGAAACAGCCGCTGTTCTTCCGCAGCCGTCTACGCGTGAGATCGCCGTTACCTGTGCCGCTGTTTTTACATAAGCGGGAACGACTGAGATCCGGTTGACGGCGTCTAAAATCTGGTTTCGTTTGGCTGTACTGATAATATCATTCCAGATAGAATACCCGAAAATGGCCCATTTTGCTTTTTCAAACGAAACAATGGCAGCGGATGTACCGTAATTTTCTTTGGTTACACCGTTGATCAGTTGGCCCAAAGGCTTGCAGTTTCCCTCTATCACGTATGGAAGCGGTGCTTCTTTTCCGAACACAAGAGTGGACCATATTTTTCCTCCCGGCAGCCGTTCCTGAAAGGAAGAAGCCTCTATTTTCCTGACTTTGACCGGAAAGAGCCCGCCAAAACCGCGCTTTTCCAGCTTATCGACGGCCATTGCGTCCGTGATGACCGGCTTTTGAAACAGCTGTTCAATTTCTTCGTCGGTCATACTGTCTACAACCTTATGAAAAAGCACGAAGGCGGGCGCGTGTGCCTGCTCGTGAGATTCTGCCAAGCCAATACGCGTGAGCGACGTTCCCTGAAGAACGGGGACATCCCCATAATGAAATTCGCCGGTAGGGTCCTTCGCCTGGCGCCAGCCACCGCTGATGATCCCGATGTTTCCTGAATAGGTTATTCGATTGGTTTCGATCAATCGCTGCCAATATCGTCGGTGCTGGCTTGCCAGATGCAGCTGCTCGTCAAAAAAGGAGTCTTCTTCATAGGATTGCATCATTGTGGCGTAGCTTAATCCCACATTGCCATATGCCAGCGCAAGGCTGGATTCCAGCATGGTTCCGTAATTTGATTTACCGAATAACACATAGGGAAGATTTTCGATTTCGGGAACCCGGTATTCCACATAGGTGGGCAGGCAGTCGGATGCCAGGGTTAAAATGATTTGCTTTTCCAGCAAGGCGAACGGCGTTTTATCGTCATATGCGCCGGCTCCTGCTCTGCTTGCCGGGGCGCGGTGCGCACGGTTTAATTCGTCAAACACAAAATCGCGTCCTCTGCCGCATATATTGGAAAATAATCCATGCTGCAACGCCAGACGGCTGTTCGGCGATATGGCAAGCACGGCGTCGGTAATCACTCCGGCAAGCCTGCGGATTCCCGCGCGGGTAAACTGGATCCATCGTTCACGCCATTCGGGCGCGCCCATATTAATTTCCTCAACAAGTTCTTTCCGCGTGAACGTGCGACCGTACATACTGCAGAATTCCGCTATACAATTGTCGCAAAAACAGCCGATCATTACAGGATAGTGGTTGTCTGGACGAAGGTCATCATCGATCCAGACCGTATCCGGCATCAATTGCTGCACGTAAATCGATACCATTTGCCGAATATAATTTAGAAAATTTTCTCCCCTCCAGCAGAAGCAGTATTTTGCTACTGTGGCATCATGTCCTACCAATGGCTCCAGATCATAAGCGTTCGGAGCGGAATTATCATATTTTTTCATGTATTCCCCATGGCCGATTGTATTCGAGATCTGCAGATCGACCGTAATGTTATTTTTTCGGTATTCCTGCGCTGCAGCCTTTGCTTTTTCGGCGGCCTGCCGGTGCGTTTCGAGCAATGGGAAACCATATAAGGTCGAAAACCATACTCTGTCACAGCATCCCGGATGCTTTCGGATCAGCTTCAGCAGCCGTTCCGCTCCCTCATCATTCTGGTGGTGTGCGCCCAATCTTAAATTAATCATCACTATCCCCCTGTTTCCTGTTTTGGTGAGAACCTTCCTGTTCTGTTTTTAGAGATTTTTGTGTTGCCGTACCAACGCAATTTTTAATTATAATAGTATCATTTGCGTGGTCTGAATACAATGGATTTTTTACTATTTCTTTTGAATTATGGAGAGGGGGCTGTGCGATCGTAAGGCGCTGCCGTATGTTTAAAAATACGAAAACCCGCGGCATAAGATCCGGCTTCTGAAAATAAGAAAACCGGATCACCCGTTTTGAGTGAACCGGTTTTGCGGAGTATCAAACAAAAAATCCGTCCGCTATCAGAAAATCAGCCGAAATAACGTTCCGGCGTCCCTTGAACGCCTTTGCCCTGGCTTAATTCGCTCCGAAGGGGTATTTACTTTTCCCGTTGCCGCCGCCGTCAATACAGAGTCTCTTCGTTTTCCGCAAACAGCTTGTCGTTTACTGCAAATAAATCCATTCCGTTCAAAATACCGTAAAGAATAATGGCATCCCGCCGGTCCTTAGGATAAAGCTGTGCAAGCCCGCATTGCTTCAAAAGTTCCTGCGTTTCCTCCAGCGATGTGTTCAGGCCAAAGCACAGGCACAAAAGACGGCTGCGGGAGGGATTGCGCCGCCCGG
>JAHZES010000183.1:0-2124 GCA_019421725.1 Clostridiales bacterium
AAGCCTATTATTGCTTCTGCACCAAGGAGGGGCTGGAATCGCTCCATGAAAACGGTGAAGAGTTCGGCAGCGGCTACGACCGGCATTGCCGTAATCTGCCCGCCGACGAAGTCCAGCGCCTTCTGGATGCCGGAACGCCTTATGTAATTCGTCAAAAAATGCCGCTGGATGGTTCCACCACATTTCACGATGCCGTCTTCGGTGATATTACGGTAGAGAACAGCGAGCTTGACGACCAGATTCTGCTGAAAACCGACGGCTTCCCTACTTATAATTTTGCGAACGTAATTGACGATCATACCATGCAGATCACGCACGTGGTACGCGGATGCGAGTATCTTTCCTCTGCACCGAAGTATAACCTCCTGTACGAGGCGTTCGGTTGGGAAGTTCCGACTTATGTTCACTTGCCGCTGATTATGGGCAAAAACGCGGACGGATCCGTTTCGAAGCTTTCCAAGCGTCATGGGGCAACCAGTTTTGAAGGCCTTGTTCAGGAAGGATATCTCCCCGCCGCAATTACCAATTACATTGCTCTGCTCGGCTGGTGCCCGAAGGAAAACCGGGAGATCTTTTCGCTTGAAGAGCTCTGCGAAGCCTTTTCCATTGACGGGATCAGCAAGTCACCCGCAATATTCGATTACGAAAAATTAACATGGTTCAACGGAGAATATATTCGCGCGCTGGCTCCTGAGGAATTTCTGAGGCTTGCCATGCCATACTTTAAAAAGGTTTTCCCCGACCGGGAACTGAACTGGGCTCTTCTGGCCTCGATTCTGCAGCCGCGGGTCACTAAACTGACACAGATTCCGGAAATGATTGAATTTTTCCGCGCGCTGCCGGAATACGACACTGCAATGTTTATCAATAAAAAAAGTAAAACGACACTGGAAAACTCGCTGCCGATGCTGCAGACCGTAACGGATACGCTTGCCGCACTGAACACCTGGGAGCAGCAGCCGATTCACGACGCACTGATCGGTATTGCGGAACAGCAGGGCGTAAAAAACGGCATGGTAATGTGGCCGGCACGCATCGCGGCCTCTGGCATGGCGGTAACGCCCGGAGGCGCCGTGGAAATTCTGGCGATTCTCGGCCGTGAAGAAAGCCTTGCCCGTTTGAACATTGGTCTGCAGAAGCTGCAGGCTTCACAATGCTGAACTTTAATATCCCTGTAAGAAAATTAAAAAAGGACTGAGAAAAATGGCAGAAGAGAAATTCGCGGAAATTTCCGAAAACGCGGAAGAGCGCGGAAGCTTTATTGACGAATTTATTAAGGAAGATATTGCAGAAAACGGGCGCTTCGCCGGTCAGCGAGTCCATACGCGTTTTCCGCCGGAACCGAACGGATATCTTCATATTGGCCATCTGAAAGCAATCAATATTGATTTTGGTACCGCGGAACGCTTCGGCGGCATTTGTAACCTTCGCATGGACGATACCAATCCTTCCAAAGAAGATGTGGAATACGTCGACGCTATCAAAGATGACATTAAGTGGCTTGGTTTTACCTGGGACGACCGCTTTTATTATGCCTCTTCTTATTTTCCGCAGATGTATGAATTTGCGCGCGAACTGATTTCCAAAGGATTGGCGTATGTGTGCGAGCTTTCCGCCGACGAAATGCGGGAAATGCGCGGCGATTTGACTACACCGGCGCGCAGCCCGTACCGCGACCGTCCGATTGCGGAAAGCCTTGATTTGTTCGAACGGATGAAGAACGGCGAATTTCCTGACGGAAAAATGACGCTTCGCGCAAAGATCGATCTTGCCTCCGGCAACTTTAATATGCGCGACCCCGTTATTTACCGCATCAACCACGCGCATCACCACAACACCGGCGACGAATGGTGCATTTATCCCATGTATGATTTTGCACATCCGATTGAGGATGCGCTGGAAAATATTACTCATTCGCTTTGCACGCTGGAATTTGAAGCGCACCGTCCACTTTACGATTGGGTAATCAACAACATCAGCGTCGCCGCCAAACCGCGCCAAATCGAGTTTGCCCGACTGAACATCACCAACACGGTAATGAGCAAGCGCAAGCTGCGCCAGCTTGTTGAAGAAAAATATGTGCGCGGCTGGGACGACCCCCGTATGCCAACCATCTGCGGACTG
>JAHZES010000183.1:2134-3872 GCA_019421725.1 Clostridiales bacterium
ATACGCCCCGCTCCATCCGCAATTTTTGCGACCGCATTGGCGTTTCCAAGGCTGCAAGCGTGGTAGAATACTCCTTTTTGGAGCATTGCCTGCGCGAGGATCTCAACGAAACGGCTCTGCGCGTAATGGGTGTGCTCCACCCGGTCAAACTGGTAATTGAAAATTATCCTGCCGATAAAAGCGAGATCTTCGAGGTTGAAAACAATCCTGCCGACCCGGCTGCCGGCACAAGAAAGGTCAGCTTCTCCCGTGAACTTTGGGTAGAAGCGGAGGACTTTATGGAAGAGCCGGTCAAGGGCTTCTTCCGGATGTTCCCGGGCAACGAGGTACGCCTGAAAACCGCTTATGTTGTACGCTGCACCGGCTGCAAAAAGGACGCGAACGGCAATGTGACCGAAATTACCGCCTCGTATGATCCGGAAACACGCGGCGGAAATACGCCGGATGGACGGAAAGTAAAATCCACTATCCATTGGGTGGATGCCGCAACAGCGGTTGACGCGGAAGTTCGGCTGTACGACAATCTGTTCTCGGTCGCGGACCCTGACTCCGGCGAAAAGAATTTTCTGGATTATCTGAACCCCGATTCGCTGACCGTCTTGACCGGCTGCAAAGTGGAAGCCTCGCTGGCTGCAGCCAAGGTTCCTGCCGCATTCCAATTCCTGCGGCTCGGTTATTTCTGTCTGGATCCCGACAGCACCGAAGGGCATCCCGTGTTTAACCGCAGCGTTTCTTTGAAAGACAGCAAACAGAAAAAATAAAAATTCTCCACATCCTGTAAATGAACAGCACCCCATTTGTCAGACAAGTATAGCAAAATACTTGTACTGAGAAATGGGGTGCATATTTTGCATCAAAATCCGCTTACTGTCCGCAATCGACAGCGAGAATTTGATCTATTTCTTCGCGCAGCACCGGCCAGGTGTCGTCGGCGTAGAACCGATGGACTCCGTCGCCGATAATATGGTGCAGCCGGTCGCCCGCACCCATCGCTTCGTACAAACGCCGTGCTTCCGCCACGCAGGCTTCTGCTCCGCTCAACGGGAAAATCGGGTCATAGCGGCCATTTACGACCAGCAGCGGCCGCGGCGCGACCATGGCACACAGCTCACCCATATCAAAGTCCAGCACAATGCCCGGCACATAATTGCACGCGCAATGCGCCATGGCCGCAATCGAATCCGCATAGCGGCACACCGAGCAGGCCGGAACCGCAATATTGATACGCGGATCCAGCGCGGCGGCATAAATTGTCGCGGTTCCGCCGCCCGAATTTCCCAAGCAGGTAATGTGAGCGGTATCCACCTCGGCCGGGAATCCCGACTCCAACACATCGATGGCGCGCATGATGTCCCACACGCGCTCGCCGATCATTGTGCGCCCAAGCAGCAGCGCCCGCAGCGCAGGCTCCTGACACGCCGGGCCGTTCGGTGTCCCTCCTCGTTCTCCCATGCAGCGCTGCTCCAACGTGAGCGCACACATTCTCTCGCGCACAGCGCGCACCGCAAAATCTCGGTCGCCGCCGCAAATGGTTTTCTCGTCACCGGGGTATTTCGGCCGTCCCAGCGAAATATGCATCCCGGTGGAATGTCCCTGAAGGCAAAGTACCACCGGCAGCGGCCCCTCCGCGTCTGCAGGAATCAGTAAATGACACGGTACCGACACGTTTTCCTCCGAGAAAAAACGGAACCGGATCTCTCGCGCATGAAGCTTTTCGTCGTAACGGTCGTATTCCACC
>JAHZES010000184.1 GCA_019421725.1 Clostridiales bacterium
ATTTCCAGCGGGTCCAGCGGCGGCGCGCTGATTAACGCCAGGGGGCAGTTGGTGGGCATCACCACCGCCTCCATGAGCAATGGTCAAAACCTGAACCTGGCCATTCCCATTACGGCGTTAACCGCACTCAAACAGGAAAGCTATCAGAGCGTTTCGGCCACCGTGTCAGCCTTTGTCAAGGAACTGAGCAACAGTTTCAAGTTGTCCAAATCCTCGGTGCGTCTCAGCCCGGGCGGCAGCACAACGGTAACCTGCTCCATTCCCGGTATCCCGTCAGGTTATTCTGTTTCCTATGAAGTATCCACCCGGAGCATCGTGCAGTGCTCCTGGGGCGAATGGGGCAACGACGACAACGTGGCCCTGACCCTGACCGGCCAGAATCTGGGAGACGTGACCGTCACAATCAGCCTGCACAACCGCAGCGACGAGGTGCTGGCCCAGCGTACCATTGAAGTGGCCGTGCGCTGAGCAGCGCGGCAGAATGAAAAAAGGTCCCAGGGGCGCTTTGGATTATTCCAAAGCGCCCCTGGTTTTTTTATAAGGTTTTTCCGAACAGAAGACAGCGTCAGGAGGCAAACGTACCCATTTTGGTGACCGCCAGTTTCAGAGTCTGCTATCCTTCTGCAGTAATAACTGCCTCACTCTGCTCTTTCGTTACATGTCGGCCGCTAAACACAGTATTGCAATCAGAATACGTATTGCTTGCATAAACATAAGAATGCTCCCAATGATGCCCTTCCCGATGCGGTTGGTGCATCCCGCCATGTCCGCACTGCCGGACAACTGCCTGGAAAAGGGCGAACACGCTTACGAAAGCGGCTGCTGCATCAATGACGCCCCCTATGTTATCTCCGGCGGCGCCCTGAACGACGCCTACTTCAACCCGGGCAGCTATCCGGTACAATACAACGTTGCAGACAGCAACATGCTCAAAGATATGCGCAAGCATCCGGAAAATCATTCCGATCTGATGCGGCGTGCGGCGAGTTTCACCGCCAAACTGATTGCCCTGGATCCCACTGTTCAGCAGCAGTTATCAACCGCACCCAGTTGGATGAAACCTGCGTTCTTTCCAACCGATGGACGGAGCGATGTGCCTCAGCCTCCTTCTCCTGGCGGTAGTACTGCCTCCGTGATCCTCATGGACAGAGAAAAGCCTGCCCGAGCGCACGTAGTGTGCTCAGGCAGGCTTTTGCGCGGTGTGTTTCAATTTTCCATATGCCGCCCCAAAAAAGAGGCCGCCGTTTCCGCCAACGCCCGTTCTGTTTCGCCGGCAGTCTTATCCGCCGCATCCGTAATAAACAGCACACAGCCCATAACGTCTCCCTGAGACAGGATCGGCGCAGCCAGATAAACGCGGTATTTCTCATTTCCCTCGGTCACAGACACCCCTTCGCCGCCTTCCCGGCTCTGGTAAAGCCCACGGTCCTCCAGGATTTTTTCCAATGCGACGCTGATCCGCTTTTCCAGCAGCTCACGCTTGGCGCCGCCGGCCACGGAGATCACCGTATCCCGATCCGTCACCGCCACAATGCCGCTGACGTTTTTGCTCAGCGCCTCGCAGAACTGCCCGGCTAAATCATCGATATCGCCGATCAGCGAATATTTCTTGAAAATAACTTCGCCTTCTTTGCTGGTGTAGATCTCCAACGGATCTCCTTCGCGGATGCGCATCGTGCGGCGAATTTCCTTTGGAATGACAACACGACCCAAATCATCAATCCGCCGCACAATCCCTGTTGCTTTCATATTAAAACCCCTCCTGTGTTTTTCTGCTTCAGACAAGTTTTAGTATCCGCAGATTTTCCCACCGTATGCAATTTCCCCCGTTTCCTTTCTTTGGCAAACAAGGCCGGTTGATCTTCGGCCTATTTCCCGTTTTCCCAATAAAATACGCCTGTTTTTGACGGGGGATTTACAAACCGGCCATCCCAGCCTATAATAAATCCATAAACTGCACAAGCTGAAAACGCTTTGAAAAAACGGCCGAATATCCGGCACACAGCTATTTGAAGGAGGGATCCGCTATGGATGTTATCGATCGCTTTTTTTCATATGTTTCCTTTGATACCCAATCTGACGAAAACAGCACAAGCTGCCCCAGTACCGAAAAGGAAATGCGTTTGGCCGAAGCTCTGGTTCAGGAACTGCAGTCCTTAGGGCTGTCCGATGCCCGCATGGATGAGCACGGTTGTGTCTATGCCCATCTGCATGCCGCACCGGGGCAAGAAATGATACCGGCTCTGGGCTTCATTGCCCACATGGACACCTCTCCGGATGCTCCCGGCGCAAATGTCCGCCCCCGCCGTGTCCTCTATCGCGGCGGCGACCTCCCTCTGGATGAGACAGGCAGCATCCTCCTCGATGCGCAAACTCTGGCGCCTTATGCAGGTCAGGAGTTGATCGTCACCGACGGAACCACCCTGCTGGGCGCCGACGACAAAGCCGGCATCGCCGAGATTGTATCCGCCGCAGCATATTTGCTGGAGCATCCGGAAATCCCCCATGGTCCCATATGCATCGCTTTTACTCCCGACGAAGAAATCGGGCGCGGCACGGAGCACTTCGATCTCTCGGCTTTCGGCGCATCTGCAGCCTACACAGTAGATGGCGGAACGCTGGGTGAACTGGAATATGAGAATTTCAACGCCGCCAACGCCCACATCCATTTCACCGGCTTCAACATCCATCCCGGCGAAGCAAAAAACAAAATGCGCAATGCAATTCTGCTGGCCCAGGAATTTCTGAATTTGATGCCGCCGGCCGAAACCCCCGCCCACACCGAAGGGCGCGAAGGCTTTTTCCACGTCAACCGCATCGAGGGCAATGAATCCGCCGCGGATCTCTATTTTCTGATCCGTGACCATGACCGCACCGCATTTGAAGCCCGCAAAGAGCAGCTTTCCCGGATGGCCTCCTATCTCAACGGCAAATACGGTTCAGACACCGCCGTACTGTATCTCCGCGACATTTATTATAATATGCGTGAGAAAATCGAACCGGAGCACATGGATTTGATCCATCGCGCCGCTGCCGCCATGGAAGCCGAGGGTGTCACGCCCCGGATCGTTCCCATCCGCGGCGGCACCGACGGCGCACAACTCTCCTGGAAGGGCCTTCCTTGCCCCAATCTCTGCACCGGCGGCGTCAATTTTCACAGTGTCCGCGAATTTATTCCCGTCCCGGCTTTAGAGACGATGGTGCGCATCCTGGTGCGCATTGCCGCCGTCCCGGACAGCAAAGAAGCATAATCACAAAACAGGAGCGCCACGATGCTGCAGTGTTTCGCGTTCTGCCGACTGCCGTAAGAAACAAAAAAGAGGGGCCACGGCCCCTCTTTACTTATCTTTTTATTCGCCCATCGGTGCACCGCACTGGGGGCAGAACTTACCTTGAGAGGCATTTCCGCACACAGGGCAGATCTTCATCTCCGGAGCGCCAGCCGTTTCTTCTGCAACCACGCCATCGGCAGGGATCACGTCTGCTGTGGGATTTTTGCGCTGCTCCTTGGCTTCTTCCAGTTCTATGATTTTCTCCTTGGCAGCCTTGATGGCAGCCACCACGTCGGCAATGGCCTCCGGGGCTTCATCCGCATGTTCGGCCATATACCATTCGCCGATGGTTTTCGCGCTGCTCGCTGGCGCTCTGCATATTGATTTTAGCCGTATCTGCGGCCATTTTGGCCTTCTCGCCTGCGACAGACGCCACATCCTGCGCTTTCCGGGTCAGGTTGTCAAAAAATGCCATAAGAAAAACTCCTTTCAATGCTCTTTAATCCGTTTCGTGCCAATTCAATCCTATTTTACCTGCAAACACCATTTGCAAATACAAATCCTTCTTTGTCCTATTGTTTTTCTTATTATAGCACGCCA
>JAHZES010000185.1 GCA_019421725.1 Clostridiales bacterium
CTTTCCTGTATGGTATTCGGCGCCGCTTACATCAATCTGACGCGCGACAAAAAGCTGTTCCGTCAGCTCAACAATTTTACTCCGCCGGTACTCTCTATCTTCTTTATTGTATCCGGCATGAACCTTGACGTAGCAGCGCTCGGCACGATCGGCGCGGTGGGGTTTGCGTACTTCCTGATTCGGATCGTCGGAAAATACGCCGGAGCATTTCTTGGGTGTGCGATCACAAAGTCGCCGGCAAAAACAAGAAATTACCTTGGGCTTGCATTAATTCCGCAGGCCGGTGTTGCAATTGGTCTGGCGTTTCTGGGGCAGCGGATGCTCCCTCCGGAATTGGGTGACGCTTTTTTAACCATTATTCTGTGTTCCTCTGTTCTGTATGAATTGATCGGTCCGGCCAGCGCAAAGACTGCTTTGGTATTGGCCTGAGTGATACCCAAAAACGTCCCTCCAACGGCAGGAGAAGCAGACGGAGCCGCCGGTGAACCGGAGCTGACTGACGCGACGATTTCACCCGAGAGTGACCTGAGCGCTTCAGAGCGCCCGGCCTGCTGCGATCACGGCAGCAAAGCGCCGCATGACGACGTCCTGTCGGAACCTGACGACGTTAAAACCACCACGGGCGTCTAACCGGGCAGATATCGGTTTTATCCCCGCTGTGCAGTACCGAAAACAACTCACACGGCTGCCTTTAAAGGAATGCAGGGCATCGTCTCAGCAAATAAGGACCGGCATTGTCCAAAACGGATGATGCCGGTTTTGATTTTCCCGACGCACTTTGACATTCCGCGCCGATTTTTTGATGATTCTCAAAAAACGCTTGACAAATTCAGTATCATAGTATACTATCTATGTAGTACACTAATATTCTGTATGTGAGGAGGGCTGAACAATAGAATTTGATTACAATATCCCGATTTATCTGCAGGTCGCGCGTAGGATCAAATCGCAGATCGCCTCCGGGCTTTTGCGGCCGGGAGATAAGCTCCCCTCTAATCTGGAGCTTGCAATCGAATATAAAATCAATCCCAATACCGTGCAGCGAATTTACCGCGAACTGGAAAACGAGCGGATTTCTTTTACAAAGCGCGGAATTGGTACGTTTGTTTCCGAGGACGAAACTGTTGTCACCCGCCTGAGACGGGAAATGTCCGCAGAGGTCACCGCTGCTTTTTTGAAAGAAATGCGGGCGATCGGTTTTTCTGCGGAAGAAATTCTCGCCACCATAACCGCAGCCTTGACCGAACAGGACAGTCCCGAAACAGGAAAGGATGATTTTCATGTTGAAGTTTGATTCTATCACCAAGGGGTACGGCGGGCGGCAGGCGTTATTCAACGTCAGCCTTCAGTTTGAGCCGGGATGCCTTTGCGCACTGGTCGGCCCAAACGGCAGCGGAAAAAGCACGCTGATGAAAATCGGCGCCGGGCTGGTAAAGCCTACCCACGGAACGGCAACCTACAATGGTCTGCCCATTGGCAAGGAGTCCAAGGCAAAAATTGCATATATGTCGACGGAACCGTTTTATTACAGCTACATGAACATCGGCAATGTCGGCCAGTTCTATGAGGATTTTTATCAGGATTTCGATCCGCACGCCTATGCCGAGCTGATTCGGTTTATGGAGCTTTCCATGGATATGAAGGTAAAATCGCTTTCCTCCGGCATGGCAGCCAAGTTGAAAATTGCGGCCACTCTTGCTCGTAACGCCGAGGTAGTAATGCTGGACGAACCGCTGAACGGGATCGATCTGATCGGGCGTGACCAGATCATCAATTCTATTATCCGCTATACCGGAGTTGGCAGAACCTTTATTATTTCCAGCCATTTGCTCGATGAGCTTGAACCGATCACCGACACCGTGGTCATGCTTCGAAACGGTCAGGTTATTCTGAACGGCAAGGCAGAAGACATTCGCGAACAGCACGGAAAGTCCATTGTTGAGCTCTACAAGGAGATTTATTCCGCCGGATATCCAAACATCCCCGGGCAGCCGCCATACGGTGCGCCGTGGTCTCCCCCTCAGGCTTATTACGGTCAGCAGCCCACCATACCGTCTCCGTACTGGCAAGCGCCGCAAACGCCTGTTTCCGACGCTTCACCGGCCGCGCCGGAAGAACAGCATAAAGCCGACGGTCCAAACGATTGACGGCAGAAAGGGGTAATTGACTTATGATGAAACTGATTAAATACGACTTTATTAAATCGCGGGCATGGTACGTCATCACTGCGGCTGCGCTGCTGCTGATCGAAGCGGTCTTTCTGCTCGGCTATTGGACCGAAAACGACGATCTTTTCAGCATCGGCGGCGTACTCTTTGTGATTGCCGGCATATTTTCGCTGCTTGCCCTTCTGATTTATTCCGTCCAACTTTATTCGGAGGAGCTGACTAAAAAGTCGGGTTATATGACGTTTTTGACACCGCGCACCGCCTACCAGATTATCGGCAGCAAGCTGATCGTTTCCTTTATCGTTCTGGTAATCGGTTTTCTCGTCTACTGTGCGCTTGGCCTGTTGGATCTTCAGATTGTTGTCAATATTCAGGGACACCTTTTGTGCCGAATAATCTCTATGATCTCACCGAAGGATATTCCTAAACTTCTTCTGCTTATTTTCAATACATTGGTGCAGTGGTTCGTGACGATCATCACCATTTATTTTTCCGTTACACTGGCCGCTACGCTGTTGGGCAACGTTAAATTTCGCTGGTTGATTTCCGCGGCGATTTTTCTTGCAATCAACACCGTGGTAAGCATCATTTCTTCCTCGTTGCTTATGGACAAAGCGCTCCGCTTTTCCTTCAACATAGCAAGAACCGACAGTCCCTCCTTTTCCTTCTTTCTGGATAATTCCATAGAACTGATGTTGATCTCTTTGGCGATCAATCTGGTTCTTGCAGTTGGCTTTTATTTTGCAACGGCAGCCCTTGCCGAAAAAAAGCTCAGCCTCTAATTTTGCTATATCACTCAAAAGGCGGACAATGCTTCCCACAGCATTTGCCCGCCTTTTTTTCCGCGCACCGCGCCTTAGCCTTTCAGGATTCCGGCGGCTGTTTTATCTGTCTCTTCGGTTCGTGCGGAAGTCCCTGCGCAATTGCAGGAAACTGATTACCGGAATCCGCTGTGGGTTGAATATTATACGTTCCGTATTTATTCACCAGTTCATTTGCGGTTTCCGGTTGACCCATAACCGGTCTTACCGAAACTTCCTTCTCTCTTTTCCCTTTTTCTTTCATGTTCATCGACCTTTCCGGTAAATTTCCGGCGGCAAGAATTTTATAAAGCGCAGATCTGCCGGTAAAGCCAGTATTCCCAAAAACACAGCTTTATTCTTTTTTGGTTTTGCAAAAAACTCCCGCAGGCGGTATGTCAGCCGTCCGCAGGAGTTTTTCACCATTGAGTAATCTTTATTCTACTTTTATCGATCCCATTTATTACTCAGGGCATCAATTTGGTCGGCAAACTGAGCAAGGTCTTTATTGGCTCTGCCGCGATTGCGCTCAATGACGCCGAGCAGGCATTTTCCTGCGGCAAGCAGCCGCTCAAACACCGTGTTGACCGGCGCGCAGCGAGTTGCCTGCTCTCGCTTCAACGCATTGCCGCGCGCCAGACAATCACCGGTAATCAGGTCAAACACAGCGCCATTATAAGGCGCAAGGGCTGAAAAATTCAGCCGCTCACCGATCGTTTGAGCAAACTTGTCGCACACCGCATCTTCTCCGTGGTTCACAAACACCTGTTCTGGCGGTTTTTTCAGATTTCCGAGCCATTCAAGCAGCATATCGCGGTCTGCATGGCCACTGACGCCATCCATGGCTTCTACCCGCGCCCGAACCTGGATCGGCTCTCCAAACAGCTTGACGCTTTGGG
>JAHZES010000186.1 GCA_019421725.1 Clostridiales bacterium
GAGCAATGCCGGTCTCCTAAGGCCAGCCGACTATTTTCTTTTTTTTCGTCCATACTATCTGCGAAATATAATTGCAGAGCGGGCGGTACGCCCGGACGAAAGGGAGAAGATCGATGAAAAGGCGGGCGGTAATCGGCTTTTGTTTTTTAATTGCCTTGTTTACGGGGATGATTTTTCGTCTGCTGGACATTTCTCAGGGGGAAACGCTTCGGCAGGCAGCGCAGAAGCAAAGCGGTTATGTAATGACGCTCGGCAAAACGCGCGGTACGATTTATGACTGCAACCTCACCCCGTTGACGAATGCGGTGTCGCGTTCCCGTGCGGTGGCGGTCGCCACACCGGAAAGCGTAACTGCGATCAGCAAAGCGCTGTCGCCGTACGAATCCTCTCTGTTGTTCGAGAGGCTGCAAAAAGGGCGTCCGATTTCGTTTGAGTGGCCGGAGAGCGCAGCGGCCTCGGCGGCAGGTCTGCTGACGTATCACCTGCCGCAGCGCTATACGGCGCAGGACGGGTTAGAGCATGTTATCGGGTATGTCGGTCAGGATGGGCACGGCGTAACTGGCATAGAACGATCGTTTGATACATGGCTTTCCGAGTGCAGCGGCGCAGTTTCCCTGCGATATCGGGCGGACGCGCTTGGACGTGCGCTCACAGGAGAGAATATGGCGCTGGAGGATACCACTGCAAACAGTCGGGACGGCGTTGTGCTGACGATCGATGAACGGATCCAGAGGATTGCTGCCCGCGCGGCAAAAAATCATTTTTCTTCGGGCGCGGTCGTTGTACTTGAAACAGGTTCCGCCAAAATTCGCGCCATGGTCAGCCTGCCGGATTATGACCCGGAAGACCTCCCGGCGGCATTGGAGGACGCTTCGTCTCCTCTGGTCAACCGCGTGCTCAGCGCATATAATATCGGATCGGTTTTTAAGCTGGTAGTAGCCTGCGCGGCGGCAGACCGGAACGAAACGGGAATGGCGATGGAATGTGCGGGAACCACAGAGTACGCCAACCGGCGCTTTCAGTGCATCGGCGGTCTTCCGCACGGAGCTGTGGACCTTTCCCGTGCCGTTGCAGTCTCCTGTAATTGTTATTTTATTCATCTGGCGGATACGATCGGTTATCAACCGATTCTGCAGATGGCCAGAAAGCTTGGTTTCGGCAGAGCGATGTGGCTGGCGAACGATTTTTGTACGGCGCCGGGTGTTTTGCCGGGAGCGCGCGATTTGAGCGCGCCGGCTGCCCTGGCCAACTTTTCATTTGGTCAGGGAGAGCTGTTGGCGACGCCCCTGCAGATCGCGGCAATGGTACAGGCGATTGCGTGCGGAGGGATCTATACCGAGCCGTCGCTGGTGGAGGGGCGCGTTTCGGGAGAAGAAACCGTTGCGGCATCCGCAGCCAGAGTCAGCTCCCGCGCAATGACTGCTCATACGGCCGAATTGGTACGCGGCTATATGATGGATGCCGTCGAAAACGGAACGGTCTCGGGCGGAAAGCCCAAAACCGGCGGAGCGGGAGCCAAAACCGCCACGGCGGAAACAGGAAGCTTTGATGCTGACGGCAAAGCGGTCATTCAGGCGTGGTGCGCCGGGTTTTACCCCGCGGAACAGCCGCAATATACCATTGTTGTTTTTGCGGAAAACGGAAAATCGGGCAGTAAAATATGCGCGCCCGTGTTTCAGGAGATTGCCGACGGTCTTGCGGAGTTGGAGGAAACGGATGATTCGTGAGTGAGCTGCCGCAAGGCAGTCCGATTGACACGCTCTTCCGCTGTGTGGTACAATGACTTTGGCCCGGAATAAAGGGCAAGCTTTGATTTAGCAGGAAATGGCGGAGATCGAATGGAACGACAATATTTTGAACAGCTGAAACAGAATTATCTGGCGGCGCTGAACCTGAAACCGAGCGATGCAGTGAGAGAACTGAATACGGAGTATTTCTGCGGCCGTTATGAACCGCAGCCGGAGTGGTCGGTCGGTCCGTTCCGGCGCGACGACCGGCTGACCTTCCGCAAGCAGATGCCGCTCGGCGACCCAACCGGCATCGGTTGGACCTCTTCTTTTCTGTTCAATCCGTCTCTGCTGGTGCAGAACGACCAGCTGTGGCTGTTTTACCGTGCAGGAGTAAAAAAAGAATCGCTCGGCAGCCGTATCGGCTTTGCCGTTTGGGATGAAAGAAGCGGGTGGCGGGAATATCCGGACCCTGTAATCTGGCCAACTGAACCGAACGAGGTGCAAAGTGTAGAGGATCCCAAGGTCTATCGCGCGGAGGACGGTACCTTCGTTATGTTTTACAACGGTATCTACAACGCTTCTCCGCAGCAGGCAGAGAAGTTCGGCGTCGAGCCGGGCGCTGTTTGCGTCGATTTGCTTATGGCAGTCAGCGATGATCTGATCCACTGGGAAAAACGGGGCTCCGTTGTTCCGGACGAAATTTCGCGCTTATGGGTCAAAGCGGCGGTCATTCCGCGCAGCGGCGACGGTTCGGCGGTCAAAACAGGAGAAAAATACCAGATGTTCCTCAGCGAGGGCTGCGGCGGCCGGCAGTATATCGGCGAATCGGACGACCTGCTGCATTGGAGCTTTCGCCAGCAGACATATCTGATTCTGCCGCCGTCCATGGGAACGCATATTTATGAGGTAGCCTGTGCAGTGTCCGATTCCGTGACGGGCGATTTATTACTGGACTTTTTTTATAGCGATACAGACGGACGGGATGCCGCCGCTCAGGCGTTTTATCCGGCAGGCCGGCTTGACGACGCGCCCCAGCTGCACCGCGGCGGAACGTTGGCGTGGGGCGGTCTTTCGGTTTTTCGCGGAGAGTGGATATTTCCGCAGGGATGGGACGCTCCGGAGGGAAAGGAAGAAATTTATTTTTACACCGCGCCAATCGGCGGTTTTCGGCCCCGGTGAAAAAATTTGTTTTACCCGTTGACAAGTTCTCCGGCCGCGTCTATAATGAAATCAATAAAGAAACAATGATGGGGAAGAGTTGTATTTACCGGCTGCAGAGAAAAGGCCCCAGGCTGAAAGGCTTTTGTCGGTTTACACATCCTTTGCCGCCCCGGAGTTCCTGCGCGAAGAGCGTCGGCGTGTTTTCGCGTTAAGAAAGAAAGAGGCGTTTTGCTTTGCAGAGCGCAATTTGGGTGGTACCGCGGATCTTTTCGTCCCATAGCTGGGAGGAAAGGATCCTTTTTTTGCCTGTTTGGCAAAGCCGCCCGGCAATCTGTCACATCATCCAATGCGTGCAAAGCGGCGCAAAAAGTGAAGTAAAGTTTGGAAAGGGGTCTATAAAATGGAATGGACAGGACTGAACGAGCTGCGCGAAAAATACCTTTCGTTTTTTGAATCGAAGGGACATCTGCGGCTTAAAAGTTTCTCGTTGGTGCCGCAAAACGATAAAAGCCTGCTGTTGATCAACTCGGGTATGGCGCCGATGAAGAAGTTCTTTACCGGCGAGGTTACGCCGCCGTGCAAGCGTGTCACCACGTGCCAGAAGTGCATCCGCACGCCGGATATTGAACGTGTCGGCATCACGGCGCGTCACGGCACTTTTTTTGAAATGCTCGGCAACTTCTCGTTCGGCGACTATTTTAAGCGGGAGGCCATCAACTGGTCGTGGGAATTTTTTACGAAGGTGCTGGAAATGCCTGAGGAAAAAATTTATGTTTCCGTTTATGAAAACGACGACGAAGCGTACGATATCTGGACGAAAGAAATCGGCGTCGAACCTTCTCACATGAAAAGGCTCGGCAAGGAGGATAACTTCTGGGAGCATGGCTCCGGCCCGTGCGGCCCCTGCTCCGAAATTTACTTTGACCGCGGCGAGCAGTACGGCTGCGGCAAACCC
>JAHZES010000187.1 GCA_019421725.1 Clostridiales bacterium
AGGTGAAGGTAATGAGGCAAAGATGGCCCGTACACCACGGCAGCTATTACCGTTGCCGCAGTCATCTCCGCGGTGGAAGACGAGGCGGTTTCCGTCGATGCCAAAGAAGGGTACGTCGGCGCGGCTGTGGATACAAAATATTTTTGGCGCTTGCGCTGATATTCGGTTTGTTAGTGATGTTGAATGAAAGGCTTGGGCCGATAGTCCAGTCTGCCGTAGCGCAGCAGACGGCTCAGGTTTCGGTGCAGACTGTTAACAGAGCGGTACAACGGGTGCTGGACGAAAGCCCGCTGCCGGAAAATTACCTAAGCATCCTTCGGGGGACAGACGGGACCATTCAGTCTATTGACACGGATGCTGCATCGGTGAATCAGCTGAAAACAAGGCTGAATCTGAGCATTCAGCAGGCGCTCGGTGAGTTGGAAAACTGCTCGGTCGCAATTCCGGTGGGTTCACTGCTTGGCGGCAATCTGTTTCGGGGGTTCGGGCCAAAGGTGCATTTTCGCTTTACTGTTACAGCCAATGCATTCTGCAACCTTGTCAGCCAATTCGATTCCGCAGGCATCAACCAATCGCGCCATACGCTTTCTCTGGCGGTGACAACCGAGATTTACGCCATGATTCCCGGCCGCAGTGAAAAAAATGTCACAGAAACCACGTTCCCGATTGCCGAAACGGTTATTGTCGGCAAGGTGCCAAGCATATACTGGGGCAACAGTGCCGCAGAACCCGGCGCGTAAAATTTGTTTTTCGGTTGCTTTCTTTTCGCAAAAAAATTTGATATACTACTAATCAGTAACTTTTTGAAAAGAGGATTTCGGTATGCAGCAGGAAGAAGCCAAAAAACGCGCAGAGGAGTTGCGGGCAGCTCTTCGCTACCATGCGGATAAGTATTATAATCAGGATGCGCCGGAGATCGACGATTACGAATACGATGGAATGATGAACGAGCTTAAGAAAATCGAGCGCGATTTTCCTTCGCTTGTTACACAGGATTCGCCGACACAGAAAATCATCGGCGAGGTGTCAGACCTGTTTGAACCTGTTCGGCACGAGGTGCAGATGGGAAGCCTGCAGGACGTCTTTTCTGAAGAAGAGGTCCTTGATTTTGACCGACGCGTCCGGGAAGAAATTCCCGAGGCCAGCTATGTAGTGGAACCGAAAATCGACGGGCTCTCTGTTTCTCTGGAATACCGCGATGGGCTTCTGGTGCGCGGCTCTACGCGTGGAGACGGCCTGATTGGCGAAAACATCACTGCCAATCTGATGCAGATTGCGTCTATTCCGCATCGGTTGAAGCAGCCGGTGCCGTTTTTGGAGGTTCGCGGCGAGGTTTACATGCCAAATGAAAGCTTTTTGAGACTGGTACAGCAGCAGGATGAAGACGGGCAAAAGCCGTTCAAAAACCCGCGCAATGCTGCTGCGGGTTCTCTGCGGCAAAAGGACCCGCGTGTTACGGCATCCCGTGGGCTTGATATTTTCGTATTTAATGTGCAGCAGGCGGAAGGCTTTTTGCTGACAGAGCACAGCCAGTCAATTGAATGGCTGCGTTCTCTTGGGCTGCATACGATCCCATTTTTCCGGCGCTGCCGTACCGGCGAGGAACTGCTGCAGGAAATTCGCCGCATTGGCCGGGAACGCGAGAAGCTCCCGTTTTGTATTGACGGAGCAGTGGTAAAGGTGGATCAGCTGGCGTACCGTATCCAGCTTGGCAGCACTGCCAAGTTCCCCAAATGGGCGGTGGCGTTCAAGTACCCGCCTGAGGAAAAAGAAACGGTATTGACAGATATTTCTTTGCAGGTCGGGCGAACCGGAGTATTGACGCCAACCGGAATTTTTGAGCCTGTTACGCTGGCGGGAACTACCGTTTCCCGTGCGTCGCTGCACAATGAGGATTATATTGCCGAAAAGGGGCTGTGCGTCGGCGACACCGTTCTGCTCCGCAAGGCAGGAGACATTATTCCGGAGGTCGTCTCTGTGGTTCGCCATGCGCCGGGGGCACAGCCATACCGGATGCCACGTCTTTGTCCTTCGTGCGGGGGCGAGGCGGTGCGCGAACCGGGTGAAGCGGCCGTGCGCTGCACTAATCCGGAATGCCCTGCGCAGCTGCTGCGCAATCTGATTCATTATGCTTCGCGTGATGCTATGGATATTGACGGTCTTGGGCCTGCGGTAGTCGAACAGCTCGTGCAAAAAAATCATGTTGCTTCTCCTGCCGATCTGTACCGTCTTACGGCGGAAGAATTGGAGCAAAACGACCGAATGGGTAAGCTCTCTTCGCAGAATCTGGTTCGGGCGATTGCGAAATCAAAAGAAAATGATCTTTCGCGCCTGATTTTTGCACTCGGCATTCGCCATGTTGGGCAAAAGGCGGCAAAGCTGCTGGCAGAACGGTTTGGCACAGCGGATGCGTTGATGCAGGCCACACAGGAAGAGATGCCGTCCATTGAAGGCTTCGGCGAGATTATGGCGTTGAGTGTACAGCAATTTTTCCGTCAGCCTCAGTCGGTGGAGTTAATGGAGAAGCTGAAAGCATGCGGAGTAAATATGGCGGAAAAGCAACGGCAGCGGGGAGAGCTCTTTGCCGGAAAGACCTTTGTTCTTACCGGAACGCTGCCGACCTATAAACGCGACGAGGCCGCTGCGCTGATTGAACAGAACGGCGGGAAGGTATCTTCGTCGGTTTCTAAAAAGACATCGATAGTGCTTGCGGGCGAGGAGGCCGGCAGTAAGCTGGAAAAAGCGAGAACTCTCGGGATCCCTGTGATCGACGAGGCGGAATTCAGAAAAATGCTCGCACAAGCTGATTAAACAAATAAAACGGATCAGGCATCGGGATGCTGCGCGCTTCCGGTGCCTTTTTTGTGTGTAAATTTTCTGCGAGGACAGGTTCTATCTTTGTCCCGGCTGCAATAGAATGAAATAGTAGCGCGGGACAGACAGCTTTTCTCGCTGTTTTGGAGCCGCGCAAAAAAGACATCCTATTAAGAGGTGGGTCAGTATGTCTGTAAATCAATCGCGGACGAAGGAAAGCAGCTTTGATTCTGCGGTTTCTTTTCTCAGCGCAAGGCTCCAGCAAACGCTTTGCTGTCTGCCTCAGAGCCTCACGGCGCAGGTTAGTGAAATCAGGCTGAGACTGGGGCAGCCGGTTGCGCTCGGCGGGAGCGTGGGCATTCGGTTTGTCTCGGAACTCGAGGGAACTACACTGCGGCCCGGAAGCGAGAATCTGTTGGCGGAGTGGGAAGATTTAAACGAGACGTTTCACCGGCTTTGCGAATACTCGGTACACAGCTGCCAGAATCAGATCGGCGAAGGCTTTTTGACCGTGCGCGGCGGTCACCGTGCAGGGCTTTGCGGAACGGCGGTGATTCAGGACGGACGGGTTACCGGTATGCGCTCTGTTTCGGGAATCAGCTTGCGGATTGCCCGGGAAATACCCGGCGCGGCAGATGCTCTGGTGTCGCTTGCGCTTTCCGGCGGTCTGATTCTGACAGGCGCGCCCGGCAGCGGAAAAACAACGATGCTGCGCGATCTGGCGCGCCAGCTTTCCGGTGGGGGAGGACATGCACCGCATACGGTTGCCGTTGTAGATGAGCGCGGCGAATTGGCGGGCAGCTGGCAGGGGGAACGGCAGACGGACCTTGGGCCCTGCTGCGATGTATTGGATGGATATCCGAAGGCACAGGGAATTTTGCAGGCTATACGTACGCTTTCTCCGGATTTTATTATCTGCGACGAGGTGAGTACCGCAGCAGAAGCAAAGGCTCTGGAAGAGGGGTTTAACGCCGGAGCGGTCATGGTGGTTTCCGCTCAT
>JAHZES010000188.1 GCA_019421725.1 Clostridiales bacterium
AGATCTGATAGTTGAGAGAAAAGCTGACCGCGACCTCCTGAATATCGCTGGAAAATGCGGTCAGGTCCATCACCTGCTTTTGGGTGCGGTTATCCATGTTGGTTACATTCTGAAACGGCGATTTTATATGGATGCCCGCTTCGTAAGTATAGTTTTCAACATTTCCGAAGGTTGTCACAACGCCGGTGTGCCCGGTCGGGACGGAGGTGATGCATCCCGCGCCGATAATGACCAGCCCAACCAGGGAAAGCAGCTGAGCGGGGCGAAGCTTCCAGCGCAGGGCCGTCTGTACCCGATCGCCGGCTGCGGTGCGTTCTTTTTTCAGGCCCAAAATCAAAAAGGCTCCAAGAAACACGATCAATCCTAAAACAAAGAAAAACATAGCGACAACTCCTTTACTGTCAATGGCGGCGGTCCGGATGGTCTGCGCATTTTGGTGCCGCATTTGGAATGCGCAGGCGGTTCAGATGCTGCTTCCTCCTTTCCCGAAAAAGAGTCATTCGTACCGGCAGAAAAAAGACTTCTACTGTACGAATCCTTCCGTACAATAAAAGTCTTGCATATGATAGGAACCCTGAGACAGGGGAAACAAATGTCTGCGGGAATCTCCTACTTATCCCGAGGCGAACCGGAGCACCGGTCGTCCTGACGCCGTCGAGCCACGTGTAAGGTGCAGCTACTCCCTTTTATTGTGTTATTATTTTAACACAATTCCGCTGCGGTGTCAAACATTGCGTCGGCATATTTTCGGTGGTTTTCGCGCGCTATAAAAGTGAAAACACGGTTTTTCCGCGGCATATCGTGAGCATGACCCGGCCGGTAAGCTCGCAGCCCTTCCACGGTGTGTTGCGGGATTTACCGTGTAGCGCGTTCGGATCGACCGTCCAACGGCGGTCGGGGTCGAACAGAGTCAGGTCGGCGTTCGAACCGGGGCGCAGGGTTCCGGCGGGGATCCCGAGCAGCTGCGCCGGGCGGCAGGACATCAGCGTAATGATTTTTCGCAGCGGCATACCGTGCCGGCGGCGAAGGACTGTGAGGGACGCGGCCAGTGAGGTTTCCATACCGATCGAGCCGTTCGGAGCGGAAAGAAAATCGGATTTTTCCTGCGGCGTATGCGGCGCGTGATCGGTGGAAATGGCGTCCAGCGTGCCGTCAAACAGCGCTTCAATAACGGCGCTGCAGTCTGCTGCGGTGCGCAGCGGAGGATTCATGCGAAAATCGGCGTCGCGGCTGCGCAAAGCCTCGTCGGTAAATGAAAAATAGTGAGGGCAGGTTTCGGCAGTGACAGCGACGCCTCTTTTTTTGGCGTCGCGGATCATTGCGATCGAAACGGCGGTGCTGACGTGGCAAATGTGTATCGGAACGCCGCAGGATTCGGCGAGGGCGATTTCCCGTGCGGTTCCGGCGTCTTCGGCGGCGGCGGGAATTCCGGGGATCCCAAGCTCGCGGGAAACGCGGCCTTCGTGCATTTTTCCGCCTGCGGCAAGAAAAAGGTCTTCGCAATGAGCTGCGACCGTCAGCCCGAGCTGCGGCGCGCGGCGCATCGCCTGTGCAAGGATCCGCGTGTCGATCACGGGGCGGCCGTCGTCGGAAAGCGCAATAGCGCCGGCATCCCGCACGGCCTGCAGATCGGTCGCTTTGCGTCCGCCAAGCCCCATGGTAATAGCAGCGGCAGCGTAAATGCGAACGTCTGCCTTTTCGGCGCGGGCAAGCAGAGCTCGGATGGTTTCGGGGGAATCCAGCGCAGGGCTTGTGTTCGGCATGGCCAGCAGCGAGGTCACTCCGCCCGCCGCGGCCGCGCGGCTGCCGGTAAAGACATCCTCCTTTTGTGTTTGTCCGGGATCGCGGAGGTGGACGTGCATATCTACCAGTCCGGGTGCGCAAACGAGGCCGTCGGCATTTACAACCTCGCAGCCGCGCGGTGCGGCAAAGGAGCCGACAGCCTCAATTTTATCTCCGCAGATCAGAACATCCGCAGCGCCGTCAAGATCTTGCGACGGGTCGATAACGCGGGCGCCCCGAATCAGTTTTTTCTGTTCCAAAAGATTTCCCTCCTGATTTTTCGGCCGATGATTCCGTTTTGGCGCTTCTGCCAGCTTGCGGAAACAGCCGCGCTTTTCTTTTAATAACAGTATAGCGATTTTGCAAAGGTGCGTCAATCAATGTGCGGAAAAGCTTGCCGGAATGCGCTGCGGCGTGTATACTGAAAAAGCGCTTTTCGTTTTTTAACATTGCGGCGTTAAAATGTTGAAAACCGGAGAGCGCAAACGAAGGAAGGGACGGAGGTACGGTGCGGACAGGCGCATTTCGGTATTTGTTTTTTTCATTCCTTTTCCTGTTGACGGACGTGACCGTCAGCGGATTTGACTGGACGCCGGATTTGGTGGGCGCGGCGATTCTGCTGCTTGGTCTGCGGGAGCTGAAAGTGTTCGACGCAGAATACGGCGCCGGTTTCGGGAAGACGGCCCTGTGGGGCTGGGTGCTGCTGGCGCTGGGAGCAGGCAAAGCGGTGCTGTGCTTTTGGCGTGCGGCGGAATGGCTTCTGCCGTGGCTGTGCGCGGCTTCCGGCCTTGCCGCGGCCGTGGCGGCCTGGTTTTGCGGAGCGGGCGTGTTCCGCCTTGCGATTCAGGCCGGGCAGCGGTCTCTGGTGATCTCCCTGCGCCAAAGTGTTTTTACCGTTTGCAGCTGCTGCGTCTCTGTTTCCTGCAGCAAAGCGCTTTCGGCAGGGCTCGGCACGGAACCGTCGCTGCTTTCTTTCGCGATCATTACGGCAGTGTCTGTGGCGGCTGCCCTTTGGTTTTGCGCGCAGCTGCTGCGGGCGCAAAAGCTGCTCCGGCCGTTTTTTGGCTGAAGGGCTTCAGGTTCCGGGCGAGCAGAATACATGGTTGCCGATGGTTGTGATGACCGGGAGCGAAAGCATCCACCGGTTGCTGGTTTTTGCGGGATTATAGTAGTAAAGCGCGCCGCCGCTCGGATCGACGCCGTTGAGCGCATCCTGGGCCGCGCGCCGGCTGGATTCGGAAACCGGCTGATTAATTTGTCCGTCCGTCATACAGGTGAATGCGCCGGACTGGTACACTACGCCTGCGATGGTATCCGGAAAGGACGGGTGCTCCACCCGGTTGAGGATAACGGCGCCGACCGCTACCTGGCCGGCGTACGATTCGCCCCGTGCTTCTGCAGAAATGACGCGTGCCAACAGCTCGACGGAGCTTTGATTTTGCCCGGCGGAAACCGTGGAAATTCCAAGAGCCTCCAGCGTCAGGCGGCCGACGATCCCGTCTGTGTCCAGCCCATTATTGCGCTGAAAGTCCAACACGGCTTTTTGTGTCTGCAGCCCGAAAATGCCGTCTACGCTGCCGACCGTATACCCTAAGTCCTTCAGCTTCTGCTGTATTCTGCGTACCTCTTCGCCGCGGGAGCCTATTTTGGAGAGCACCTGCTGCGCCTTTAATTCTGTCGCTTCCCGGGTTTCCGTTTGTGCCGCCTGTGAAGATGAAGTGTCGCCTGCCTGAGCCGCGGCAATCAGGATAAGGTTCAGCAAAATAATCACGGCAAGCTGCCATACTGTTTTTGCAATCGAGTTTTTTGCCATTGTGAAAGCAGTTCCTTTCTGTTCGCAGGGCGAACTGTAAATTGAAAAATCCCCTGTTATTCATTGTTCCACCTTTGCGAGCGGCTATCCGCCGAGCTGAGAAAAACAGACGCTTGTGTTATAAGTGTTAATGATACCCCATATATGGTGGACGAAAATCAAAAATGCATTTTTTTAAAAAAAATTCAAAAAAAGTGTTGACA
>JAHZES010000189.1 GCA_019421725.1 Clostridiales bacterium
AAAGAAAAATCTGCTCAGGCGCGGACATTGGCAGGAAAATACGCCGTAGGATCTGTTTTCGGGCTGCTGCTCTTTTCGGGTTCCCTGCTGCTTCTGGTCCGAGTCTTTTTCGTTTCCAACCGACTGCGGCGTTCCCGAAGCGCGGAACAGCCCTGTCCTGATCCTGCTTCTGTCTGCGCCCCGCCCGTTTCCCTCGCTGCTGCCGGGGAAACAGGAAACGGTATAACCGATACGGCCGGCAGCAGAGAAAACGACACCGACAAAACTACGCTTCCCACAAATCCAGCCAAAGGGTGATGTGCCACGATTCAATTGCGAAACATTGGAAACCATTTTTTGACTATCACACAACATCGGCATCAGGTGATCCGAAATTGCTTTCGTGCCGGAATTCCGTGGCGCGGCTTGATGCACGATCTTTCCAAATACAGTCCTTCTGAATTCTGGGTCGGAGCAAAATACTACCAGGGCAATCGCAGCCCCAACGAAGGCGAACGCGATGCTTACGGCTATTCGCTTGCCTGGATGCACCACAAAGGACGCAACCGCCACCATTTTGAATACTGGAGCGATTACAACCCCGCCACACGCACTGTCTGCCCGGTAAAAATGCCGGTCCGGTTTGTTATTGAAATGTTTTGCGACCGCGTTGCTGCCAGCAAAATTTATCAAAAAGCGCACTACACCGACCACAGCGCGCTGGATTACTTTCTGAACGGCAAAAGCCGCCGGATGATCCACCCGGAAACGTCCGCACTGCTCGAAGCGATGCTTACAATGCTCGCCGAAAAGGGTGAAAAGGAAACGTTTCGTTTTCTGCGCTCCATGCCCAAAAAGTAAGAGCCGCGCTGCTTTTCTCTACTGTTAATAAAATCACAAAAAAAGGACGATGCAATATGCTGCAGGCAGAAAAGAAAAAATTTATTGAATTCATGATGAGTGCTGATGTACTGCGCTTTGGCAGCTTTGTAACAAAAAGCGGACGCCATACGCCGTACTTTGTCAACACCGGAAACTACCGCACCGGTGCGCAGATTTCTGCTTTAGGTGAGTTTTACGCCTCGCTGGTCAACGACACCTGCGGCGAGCGGTTCGATGCGATGTTCGGCCCTGCCTACAAAGGCATTCCGCTTGTGTCCTCCGCCGCCGGAGCGCTGGCGCGCAACCACGGTATTGATAAGCCGTTTTTCTTTAACCGCAAGGAAGCCAAGGATCACGGAGAGGGCGGCTGTCTGGTGGGCTACAGGCCAAAGGACAGCGACCGGATCATTATTATTGAGGATGTGATCACCGCCGGAACAGCAATCCGCGAGGTTATTCCGATTCTGACCGGATGCGCAAAGGTAACGGTTTCCGACATGTTTATTTCCGTTAACCGCTGCGAGGTTGGCCAAACACCCGGCAAAACCGCTGTGATGGAGGTTAAAGAAGATTTTGGAATTGACGTTCACGCAATTGTAACGGTACGCGATATTTACGAGTATCTGAAGGAACAGCAGTTCAGCGGCGATATGCTCGCCGCCATGGAAAAATACATGAGTAACTACTGTATCTGAGCCACCAACAAAACGGCGAAGCTCCAACCCTGACGGAGCCTCGCCGTTTTTCGTTTTTTTAATCAACCGGCCTATTCTTCCGCCGAATAAGCGCCCCGTGCGTAAAGGATCCATTTGGAGCGGTCGAGCGGATTCACCCCGCGCCTTCTGGTTTCGCACCGAAAATCGGGCGGACATTCACGGTACCCGTAAAAAGACGGTGCATACAGTCCCTTGCCCGATGTCAGCGACGCAAAACGAATCGGGTATTCCAGCGAGGTTGCCGCCGGAATGATTGCCTCCATGGAAAAAACGCCGCCGCGCACAATCGGCGCATCAAAGCTTCCCCGCATTTGAATAATATCGCCCGTGACACGGCCGAAGCATTCCTCACCGGCGCTGATATGCACCAAAAGCAAAGGCTCCAGCAGCGTAGTCCCCGTGTTTTGCAGACCGTTCATGACGGCCATTGGCGTCGCGACAAAAAAATCAAGCGGATGCGTGTGAACGATATGATGCTCGCCATCTACCAGCGTTGCGCGCAGATCAGTCACCTGCCATCCGGAAAGTCCCTGCTCCAAAGCGCGGAAAAAAGCGGTTTTTATTTGCGACTGATACCGGTAAAAAAGCTTGTCATTCGGCACATTCCCGGGACACCATTCCACGCCGCTTCCCCTTGGCAGCGGCTCCAGCAAAAGCTTCACCACTGCCCAGCACGGTTTCGGCATAGTATAAGCCTCAAAACCGAAGCCCGCCCGCGACGGCGTTTCCTTGTAAATTACAGCAGGCGGCGAAAAGCTGGTTTGCAACCCGTAGCGCTCCTGAAACAGGCGCTGCAGCACCTCCGCCTGAATCTGCCCCGTGATATTCAACCGCACCTCTCGCTCGGTTTTTTCCCAATGAACGTCCAGCAAAGGATCCTCTTCCGAAAGCTCCCGGGCAGCTGCCACCAGCGAGGGCAGCTGCGCCTCGTCCTTTGGGGCAACCGAAACGCAAAGAAACGGGTTGGCCAGATGGCTTTCTTCATGCTGCATCGCCCGGCCGATCACGCTGCCGCACCGTGCAGACGATAACCCACAGAGAGAACCGATATCACCGGCACATAATTCATCCACGTCCGTATACTTATCTCCCGACCACTTTCTGATTTGGCTGACTTTTTCATTTGGAAAAAGCATATCGCGCTTTTTTATGTTCCCGCCAAAAAGACGGACGTGCGCCACTTTTCCCATCGTTGTGTCATGCTCCAGTTTAAAAACGACGCCGGAAAGCTCCGGACAAAGCTTTTCCGAAGCACGCGGAAGCCAGCGCACAATAGCCTGCAGCAATTCCCTGATGCCGACCCCGGCAAGCGCTGCACCGCACAGCACAGGGTGCAATGCACCGCTTGTACAGAGTTCTCGCAGAAGCCGATCCTGCCGGTCTTCGGGGAACGGTACCCCTTCCAGGAAGCTTTCTGCCGCGTCATCATCAAAATCTGCCAAAAGCTCGGTGAGCGGCTCTCCTTTCAGCAGCGCCGTAACATGGCATTCTCTTTCTCCCTCGTGAACCGGTTCATTCATCAGCCTGAATCCGCCGCTGAAATCCACGTTCAGCTGCTGCACAATTTCTGCACAGCGACTGCCGGCACGGTCAATTTTATTCAGAAAAATCAGGTACGGCAATTTTGCACGGGAAAAAGCCCTCAGCAATCCAATGGTGTTTGACTGAATTCCTTCCACAGCAGAGATCAGCAGCACGGCCGCGTCCGGCGCGCCGAATGCACGGTCAACCTCGCCGGCAAAATCCGCATGACCGGGCGTATCGATCAGATTGATCGCGCAGCCGTTCCATTCCAGCGAAGTAACCGCCGCCCGAACCGAAATGCCGCGCTCCCGCTCCACCTCCAGCGAGTCTGTGCGCGCGGTCCCTTCGTCCACGCGCCCTAATTTTCGGATTGCTCCGCATTGAAACAGCAATTGCTCCGTTAAAGTTGTTTTTCCTGCATCCACGTGGGCCATTAGCGCCAGATTGATTCGATTGGCTGCATCTGCCGGCATTGCGGTGCCTCCTGTTTCTTCAAATCAGTTTTTTGATATTATAGCACAGAAACCGACTGTCTTCAACGTCATGTGCGCCGCAGCAGATCTTCGGCAAAGCCGGCGGTTATTCAAAAACAAATCTCAGAACGTTATCCGCACGGCATGCCGCGTCGGCATGATCCCCACTCTGCCAAACCAAAAAACAGGAGCATCCGCGATCGGTCCTCACGGTGCTCCTG
>JAHZES010000190.1:0-3067 GCA_019421725.1 Clostridiales bacterium
AGCAATCCATAGCCGCCGTGCATGGCAAACGCGGTCAGCATATGGTCAAAAAAACCGATCCCGGTATCCACCGAAATTTTACCGCCATCCAGACAAAGCGAAAGCTCGATATCCGTCTCTTTTGTTTTTCGGACAACCTGGGCGCTGCGCATAAAAAGCCTCCTTTGTGATATACCTGTCGAATTTTTAACTAAGCAAGCGATTGTAAAACAGCTTCCCGTCGCAGTTTCACCCTGCTTATTCAAACCTTACCTTGATCGAATTTGCGTGGGCAGTCAGCCGCTCGGTATCGGCCAGCTTAACAATATCATCCTTTGCGCTGCGGAGCGCAGGCTCAGTGTAATAAATAAAGCTGGATTTTTTTATAAAGCTATCCACCGAAAGCGGAGAGAAAAAGCGAGCGGTTCCGCTGGTAGGCAGAACATGGTTAGGCCCTGCGAAATAATCTCCGAGCGGTTCTGGAGAATATTGCCCGAGGAAAACGGAACCTGCATTATCGAGTCGGCCGATATATTCCATTGGGTTGGAAATCATGGCTTCCAGATGCTCCGGCGCAAGTTCGTTTGCGAAATCGACCGCCTCGTCCATCGTACGGCAGATGATCACTGCGCCGAAATCGCGCAGTGACCGTTCAATGATCTCGCGACGGGAAAGCGTTTTTACCTGACGCTCCAGTTCTTCGACCGTTTTCTTTGCAATCTCCTCAGATGTTGTCAACAGAATGGCAGATGCCATAACATCGTGCTCCGCCTGACTCATCAGATCAGCCGCCAAATATTTTGGATTTGCCGTTTCATCGGCAAGAACAAGGATCTCACTCGGGCCGGCGATCATATCGATATCCACCGTACCGTAAAGCAGTTTTTTTGCGGTTGCGACATAAATATTCCCGGGGCCGACGATCTTATCAACCTTCGGAACTGTCTCCGTGCCGAACGCCATTGCCGCAACGGCCTGTGCGCCGCCGATGAGAAAGACCCGGTCTACCCCCGCCACTGCGGCCGCGGCCAGAATATCCGGATTCGGCTTTCCGTCCTTGCCCGGCGGAGTCACCATGACAAGCTCTTCTACTCCGGCGATTTTTGCCGGAATTGCATTCATTAAAACGGAAGAGGGATAGGCTGCCGTGCCGCCCGGAACGTAAAGACCGACGCGGTGCAGCCCGCGAATCCGCTGCCCCAGAACAACGCCGTTTTTCATCGGATTAAGCCAGCTCTGCTGCTTTTGCCGAGCGTGAAAATCCTTAATATTTTCTGCCGCGCGCTCCAGTGCAGCAACAAAGTCGGGATCACATGCCGCCTTGGCCGCTTGAATTTCCGAAAAGCCGATCTCCGTTTTCTCCGGCGCCTTACCGTCAAACTTTACGGTATACTCGCGCACTGCTTCATCTCCGTGCGCCTTGACTTGCGCAATAATCTCGCTGACCGCCTCGGTAACACGCGCGTCGGCTTCGCCGCTGCGCTGCTTTAGTTGGGCAATCAGCTGTTTTTCAGCAACACCGTCTGCCTTTGCCACAGAAATAATCATTGAAAAATCCTCCTCTGCTCGCTGCACGTATTTGCCGTCTCCGCCTAAAAAACACGGCATACCTTTCATTGTTCCCGTTCGCTCTGCGCTTCGCGGCGTTTTTGTTCCATTGCGTCAACCAACTGCTCTATCTCCTGTTTACGCAGCTTCAAGCTTGCAGTGTTGACGATCAACCTTGCCGAAATGGGAACGATGTCTTCGATAACCTCCAGCCCGTTTTCTCTCAACGTGGATCCTGTTTCGACAATATCCACAATCGCATCTGAAAGCCCCAGCAGCGGGGCCAGCTCCACCGAGCCCTCAATTTTGATGATGTTTACATCCATGCCCTTTTTTTCGAAATAGCTTCGGGCAACCGCCGGATATTTGGTAGCGATCGTGCGGGAGGCATACCCTCCAAAGAAGCTTTTGCCCTTTGGCCCGGCCAAAGCGAACCGGCATCGGCCAAAACCGAGATCCAGCACCTCGTAAAAGCTGCCTCCCTTTTCCAGGATCGTATCCTTGCCAACGACGCCAAGATCACAAACGCCGTGTTCCACATAGGTGATCACATCGGCGGCTTTTGCCAAAACCGCCTCATATTTTCCGTTCTCCACCGGCAGAATCAACCGACGGCCCTTTTCGCGCAAGGCGGTGCAATCATAACCCATTTGTTCAAACAAACCCACCGTATCCTTTTCAAGCCGTCCCTTGGTGAGCGCAATGCGCAACGGTTTTTCCATCAGCAGTCACCCTTTCCTTTTTCGGCATTTTCAAAAACCTGCCGACGCTCAACGGTTTTTCCCACAATTTCGAGCTGCATGATCCCGCAGCGGCGTGCATATGCAAGCGCCTGTTCCGGAGTGGCGCAGGTGCTTACCTCACAGGTTGCGCCGCTTTGCAGCAGCTCCCGCACACGCCGGAGCGCACAAATCTCATAGCCGTCTATTCCGTGTACCAAAACCTGGACCGGCGCCTGCGGCCTTACCCTGCCTTCGCGCAGCAGCAGCCGCGTCACCGCTTCAACATCTACGCCGAAACCGATTGCCGGCAGCGGCATACCGAATTTTTCAAGCAGATTATCATAACGGCCTCCCGAAAGGATCGTATCGCCGGAGCCGGGCAGATAACCGCGAAAAACAACGCCGGTATAATAATCATTGCGATTGACGAGCCCCAGATCGATCATCAGACGGTCTCCCAGCCCCAAGTCGAGGAGCTCCTGATAAAGCATTCGCAGATATTCAAGGTCCTCCGCCGGAACAACGTCGGCACAAAGCGCTTCGGCTTCCTTTAACACTTCTTCGCCGCCAAAAAGCCTCGGCAAGCGGCGCATGGCGTGAGATGCAACCGAATCCGGCAACGTGTCGAGCAGTGCATCGAGCGCAGCGTAGTTTTTCGCTTCAATGAACGAGCGGATATCCTCACATGTTTCTTCGTCCAGATTCATTTTTGATGCAATGGCCCGGAAAAAGCCTGCATGCCCCAGCTCGATACGGAAATCATCCATACAGGTCCCCAGTGCGTAAGCTGTTGTTGCAACAACTTCAAGGTCGGAGCG
>JAHZES010000190.1:3077-3779 GCA_019421725.1 Clostridiales bacterium
GTTTGCCGCTGGCCCCGATCAGTTCCACGCCAACCTGCATCACCTCGTTGCTGTGCCCGGAAAAGGACGGATTGCAGCGATAAACCTTTTGGTTGTAATACAAGCGGATAGGCAGCACAGCGTTCTGCAGCCTGGTGGAGGTCATACGCGCGATCGGCATCGTGGAATCCGGCCGCAGAACCATCAGTCTCCCTTTCGTATCGGTCAGCTTAAACATATTCTCTACCGGAAAACCGGCATTCCCGCTGCGCAGAACATCATAGAATTCCAGCCCCGGGGTCTGCACCTCGTGATAGCCAAGTCCGGAAAACAGCGCCGTCAGTTTATTTTCTACCGTATGCATTGCAACACAGTCTTCAAACAGCCTGTCACGCGTGCCTTCAGGAGTGATCCTGGCGTATCGTTTCATGAGGAATCAGCCTTTCTTTGCTTTAGTATGGTAATATAATATCACGTTAAATTATAATTGTCAACCGGTAAAATGCCAGAATCAAAAGAAAGTGGTCTGGCTGGTTTCGGGCAATGCGTTAAGAGCGCCGACATTTCTCAGCATTTCAATGACCGATTTGGATACCTTGGAGCGGAAACGGAGATCGTCAACCGAAATAAACGGGCCGTCGGCGCGCGCCTCCTGCAGGCTGAGAGCCGCCGCTTCGCCGACGCCCTCCAGAGAACCGAACGGAAGGCGAATTTTTCCGTTTT
>JAHZES010000019.1:0-211 GCA_019421725.1 Clostridiales bacterium
ACTTTGCTGAATTTTGCCGGGCAAACGCTTTGCCCGATGAAATCATCATATCATTTCCGAACGAATCGGTCAATAAATTGGGTTAAAATGACCGTTTTATTTAAAATCGGTCAAAAAATCATCCGCGCAGCAAAACGCGGATGATTTCTGACTGTTTTTGTGAGCAAAGACCGCCGCGCTCCGGCAGCCGGTCTTACGCTTTTTTGTCCGA
>JAHZES010000019.1:221-8790 GCA_019421725.1 Clostridiales bacterium
GCCCCGGGCGAAAGCGTCATATGCCGGGCGTATTCCAGGCTGATCTCATTTTCCAGCTCCGGCTCGCCCGCCAGCCAGCGCTCCAGGTCATGGATCAGCGCCAGCGTTACGTATTCCCGGATATCGATGGTCGGGCCGGCGCGGTGCGGAATCAAAATAATATTTTCACACCCGCGCAGCGAAGAATCCATCGGCAGCGGTTCCTTCTCATACACATCCAGAACGGCGCGGATCCTTCCGGCACGCGCTGCCTCGGCCAGGTCGTCCTCCACAATGATCGGGCCGCGCGCCGTGTTGACGAACAGGGCGTTCTGCTTCATCATGGAGAAATAGTGCCGGTCGATCATATGATACGTTTCATCGCGCAGGGATTCGTGCAGCGAAACGATGTCGCAGGTGGAAAACAGCTCATCCATGTCACACTTCTGCGCATGGTATTCCGCTTCGTCCTCCGGGCGGTAAAAATCCGAACAGATTTTCACCTTACATTCAAACGCCTGCAGCATTTTTGCAAGGTATTTCACCACCATGCCGAATCCGATCAGACCGATGGTCTTGAAGCGGATCCCGTCGGAATAATACATGGGCGCCCAGCCGTTGGCGGCCGTTTCGTTCACCAGCCTGACCAGCCTTCTCTGCGCAAGCAGAATATAGCCGATCGTTCCCTCTGCGACGGAATTGGCAAACAGCCTGTTTCCGCACAGCACTCGCACGCCGCGCTGCACAAGAGCTTCGGTCATAAAGCCCGCCACGCTTCCCCCTGTATAACATACCAACTTCAGGCTGTCGGCGTTTTCCAGCATCTCCTCATCGAGCCTGGGAATTCCCCACCCGGCAAACAGCACATCGACGCCGCGCAGATTCTCCTTCAGCTCCTGCGGCGAAAAAACACCATAACGGACGGTTCCGCAGTTCTCCAGTTCTTTTTTCACGCGATCGGTAAAAAAGGTTTGGTTGGTTTCTTCCGGCGTAAGGCAGCTGACAAGAATATTCATAAGCAAGCCGTTCCTTTCCGATTTTCCGGCTGTTGACCGGTTTTTTCTTTGAACCTTCATATAAAACCTGTAGTGATGTTCTTAACATAGGCGAAAAAGACCCAGTAACTGCTACCGGGCCTTTTCCGTTGTGAAACCTGAAATTAAGCGTTGTAACGATCAAACGCAGCCTGATAAACAGCCAGCACCTGATCGATTCCCATACTGTTGATCGCGGAGACATAAGCATTCCAGCTGTCGTCCGTCACACCGGTGGTGATGAAAGAGGCCTGACTCTCAGCCACAAACTTATTAATATCGGTGTAATTTTCCGCCAGAGTGGTAGATTCGTCATCCGTGAAAGCAAGGTAAGCTTTCGGGAAAATATCCACACTATACGGCAGCAGATTATCGCGGGTACCGTTGCCCTTGCAGAGCAGCCCCTGAGAGGAAGAGTTCAGCGACATAAAGATGCAGTTGGCGGCGTTGGAGAAACCGAACTCCGTCAGGAAGTTGGTTGCCGCGCCGTCGTAGCCTTCCGGAACCTTGATGGTGTAGGTTTCTTTGCTGTCATCATCATAGTCCCAGTTTTCGCCCTTGACGCCAAGCCACAGGGAGATACCGGAAACGCCGGGAGCGATCTCGTTTTCTTCGGATGTGTAAAGAGCGTTGACCCATTTCACCAGCGTCTCAATGTCAGAGCACTTGGTGGAAATTTCGAACGAAGCCATGTGGGAAGAATAAGCTTTTGGATACTTCTGCGTGGAGGTGTATTCCGAGGTCAGCGGAGCGAGCAAATCGACATCATAGTTGCCGCTCTTGAAGTTATCCAGAGAATAAATCGTACCGTAGGTCGTGAGCGCCGCATTGTTCGCCAGCAGAACTGCCTTGGCATTGGTTCCGTCCTCTGAAAAGATGTTTTGTCAAATCCGCCGCAGGTATACAGCTCACTCATGTACTCCATCAGGTGACGATACTGCTCGGAGGTATAGTTGTAGGTGACCGTTTTGCCGTCAGAGGAACCAAACTCCATATCCACTTCATCGCCAAACGCCGGGAAGAGGTAATAGAGCAGCTGACTACTCAGATGGGTAGAGGAATACGGCTGGAACGCAATAAAGTTTTTGTTATCTTTGCCGTAGTAGCTCTGCAGATCCTTCGTTGCCTGAAGCAAATCGTCCGTCGTCTTCGGAGCTTCAATACCGGCCTCCTGAAACATATCAGTGCGGTAATAGAGCGTTCCGGGGAAGGCGGTTAATGTCTGCCGAAATGCCGGCAGCGCATACATGGAGCCGTCTTCGTTTTCAACAGTCTTATAGGATTCGGGGTGCGCATCCATCAGTGCAACAAGATCCGGCATGTACTTCAAATAATCCTTGTAGTTGATAAAATACTTCTGCTGACCGTATTTCAGAGACTGTGCCTTATCCATTCCGGTATTGTACAGGTTGAAAATGATATCCGGAACCTCGTTTCCGGAAAGCGCAACGCCAAGCTGCGTCTCCCAGTCGGACCAGTACTGCCAGTCGATCGCAACATTGGTCGCCTCTTCGTACGCCTTGTACCACAGATGTTCGCTGACATTGTCCATCGGAACAGCCGCCGTAAAGGTAACCTTCTCCGAAACAATCGGATAAGAAGGCGTATACTCTTCTGTCTGCGAAGCTGCAGGGGCTTCGCTTGCGGCTGAAGAAGCGGACTGCTGAGAGGAGGACGCGTTGCCTGCGCAAGCGGTCATCACACTCAGGCTCAAAAGAGCTGTCAGAACCAGTGCAAAAATTCTTTTAGACATGATTTTGCTCCTTTCAATATTTGACTGATTTTATGATAACAGAAAACCTGTTAACACCACATGAAACCAAACTGGAATTGCCGTAATCCGTTCGGGATTTGACAGGACACATACAACCCTGAAAGCTGCAGATCGGCAGTTTTCCGTCTGCGGCAGCCGCACCCTGCAGATTATCCTTTGATGGAACCGAGCATAACGCCCTTGTCAAAATATTTTTGCAGGAACGGATAAACAATCAGCAGCGGCGCCGAGCTGACAATAATCAAAGCATATTTGAGCAGATTTGCCAGGTTTGCGTAATACACGGCAAGCTCCTCGTCCACCGAAGCGCCGCCAGCAGATTTCATCGTATTCAGAATCAAAATTTCACGAAGGACAAGCGCCAGCGGAATTTTTTCACGCGCGGAGGTCAGGTAGATCAATGCATTGAAATAGGAATTCCAATGCGCTACCGCATAATACAGCGTCAGCACGCCAATCAGTGCCTTGGAAAGCGGCAAAACGATTTTGCCAAAAATCTGAAAGGTGGAGCATCCGTCGATTCTGGCGGCTTCCTCGATTTCGGCCGGAACGCCGTTCTGGAAGAAGGTTCTGGCGATAATCAGGTTATAAGTAGAGATTCCCGCCGGCAGAATCATCGCCCACCACGTGTTGAGCAGACCGAGATTTCTGACCGTTAAGTAAGTCGGAATCAAGCCGCCGCTGAAATACATGGTGAAAACAATGAAAAACATGATGACATTGCGGCCGATAAAGTTCTTTTTGGAAAGCCCGTATGCCGCGGTCAGCGTCAGTGCCAGATTCACCAGCGTGCCGACCACCGCGTAAAAAATCGTATTGCGGTATCCCAACAGAATATCGTCATTTTTGAAAACAGTTTTATATGCGTCGAGCGTGATCTGCTTCGGTACCAGCCACACCTCGCCCGCCGCCACCGCATTCGGATTGGAAAAAGAACAGATTACCACGAAATAAAGCGGATACAGAACAATCAGGAAGAAGAGTGTGACCACAGTCAGATTGACCGCGTTAAAAACTCTGTCGCCTCTGGTTTCTTTGATAACAGCCATTTTATCCTCTCCTTTCAGAACAGACTGGTGTCGGACATTTTCTGCGAAATCTTATTGACGATCATAACCAGCGCAAAATTGATTGCATTGTTCATCAGCCCGACCGCCGCAGAAAAGCTGAAATCCGTTTTGACCAAGCCGCGGTCATAAATATACAGAGCAATAATATAGGCAGAGCTGGAGTTCAAATCGTTCTTCATCAAATACGCCTTTTCAAACCCAACACTGAGCAGCGACCCTGCATTCATAATAAACAGAATTGTCGCCGTCGGCAGGATTGCCGGAACATTGATATGCCAGATGCGCTGCAGCCGGGAAGCGCCGTCGATCATGGCCGCCTCATGCAGCCCGGGATCAACGCCCGCCAGCGCCGCAAGATAAATAATGCAGCCCCATCCTGCGCCCTGCCAGACGCCCGACCACACATAAAGATGGCGGAAAGCCCCCGGCGAGGTGATGTAATTGACGGCTTCTTTTCCCATCAAAGCGCCGATATTGTTGATCAGCCCGTTCGGACCGAAGAACAGATTCAGCATACCAACCAGAACAACCAGAGAAATAAAGTGCGGCGCGTAAATTGTGGTCTGCACCAGCTTTTTATACTTCTGGCTTTTCAGCTCGTTCAGCATCAGAGAAAGGATAATCGGAATCGGAAAGCTTGCCAGCATGGAATACAATGCAAGTACAATAGTGTTTTTAATGACCGTCCAGGCATACGCCGAATGGAAAAAGCTCCGAAAATGCTTCAGACCCACCCACGGGCTTGCCTCAATCCCCAATGCTCCGCTGTAATCCTTAAATGCAATTTGCAGACCATACATCGGCACATAAGCGAAAATCACATACCAGATTACCGCCGGCAGAACCAGGAGATATAATTGATAGTCTTGAACGAGGCGCTTCCAGACGCTTTTTTTGCGCGCACCGGAAAGCGGCTGTCCTCTTTTGGCAACGGCTGTTTTTCCCACAGTTCCTGACCTCGATTCTTTGTTGATTTTTTGTACAAAATTATTTTATTTGTTTCGTTTGTAAATGTGTAGTATGATTTTTTTGCAAATAACCCGTAAAATTTGCAAACTGTTCATAATTCCAGTTAATTTGCAGGCAAAACTGCAAAATTTAAAAAAATGCAAATTATTTAATTACGCCGCAAAAAAATGATGTTATTTTTTGTTCGCATTTCTTTGCTTTTTCTGGTTAATATGCTATAATAAACGAGCCGTTATCCCACTGAATTCTTTTGAAATTACCACAGCTTGTCCTGCAAAAAAACGATACCCTGCAGAAAGGAACGTGCAGACATGCAACATAAGGCCGAAAAGAAAAAACCAAAAGTGAACAAGTACCCGTTCCTGGTCAAAATGATTCTCACGATTTATCTGTTGATCTGCATTCCAATGATCGTCGCCCAGATATTGATTCTGCACTCTTCTTATCAGGAGCTTTCCACACAGAACGACACGTATTGCTTTACCGAAACGAAAAACCTCTCTTCGCGTATGTTTTCTCAGATCTCTGCGTTCCGTACCATCGCGCTGCAGATCAGCACCGCGAACAAGACAGATATCAAGAAGTACTTGGATCCCAATGCGCCGGAAAGCCTGGCAATCAGCGCTTCGGAGGAGCTGTCGCGCTATCAGCTCAGCCTCCCTATGGCGAAGCATATCGGAATTTACTACATTGACCGGAAAATATGTCTGGACAATCGATTTTATTACAGGCTCGAAAACTTCTGCACTATGTTTTCCAACGGTGATCCTGATACTTACAATCGCGTTTACTCACTCTTTACCTCGCCCTTTGAAAGGCGATACGGCATCATCTCATCCATCAGGCAGGACAAAACCACGGAAGCGGAAATGCTGGTGGCAATTCCGGTGCGTATGAACCGCTATGACGATTACGACGCAATCATTTATTTTACGGTAACCTATTCAACCATGAACTCTTTTTTGACTACGGCATTTTCGGAAAATAATACTTATGCTATTTTCAGCCACTCCAACGAGCTGTTTTTTACCAATAATCAATCCAACATTCAGGATCTGTGCTCACCGGAATTTGAAACGTTCCTGCAAAGCGATATCAATAATAAATATTATTTTACCGAAGACGGCTCCGTCGCTTATAAGTGGGAGGAAGCCGATTCTCCCTACACCTTCGTTTCAATCGTCGGCAAGAGCCAGTTTGAGGAAAACAACGCGACCTTTCTTCGCACTATGAAGCTTCTTCTCCTGATCAATATTCTTCTCACCGCTATTCTGGTCGCCGTTACAGCATATATTAACTACAACCCTCTGCGCAAGCTTGTTTCCAAAATTTCATCCCACGGAAAGGAATCGTCCTCCGAGCTTGGGCGGATCGAAAGCGCCATCACCGAGTTGGACAACCGCGCTTCGGACCAAAGCATGGTTATTATGGACTATGTGCTGAACGACCTGCTCTACGGTACCTCTGTACGCCACCAACAGCTGGCCGACCTTGTTCCAAACCTTGACTGCTGTAATTTCTGCGCAGTCTCGGTTCTCTGTACCCGCCCCACCACCGAACAGTCCCGCCAAATCTCCGAACAGCTTCTGAGATCCAGCGGATGCCGGAGCTTTATTACCGATTTGCCAAACCAGGACTATAACCTGTTCGTATGCCTTTCCAAACAGAAAATTGACACCGAACTTCTTTCCGAATCCATCATTTCCGCCGTCAAGCAGGTTTTGCAGGAAACCTGTTTTGTATACGTCGGAACGATTGTAAATAATCTGGATGATATTGCGCTTTCCTACTACGCTTCCCAGGCCGAGGCGGGCGGGCAGTCCGGCTTTGTGTACGCCAAAAATTACCCTTCCGCGGAAATTCAGCTCTTTTCGAGGCAAATTGAAACCGGAAAGCTTTCTCTTGCACAAAAAACGCTAAAAAATATTTTTGAGTTTTCTCTGAAAAATGTTCACAACCGTGTTCTGTGCCGTTACGTCAATTACGAAGTTCTGATCGCTTACATCTCGGCCCGCAAGCGAACCAGCTTTCCCATCTCCGATGCCGAGCTCAAGAACCTTTTGGAGTTTACCAACGCAAGCCATCTGCATCAGGAGCTGGCAGCGTCCATTGACGCAATGGAGCGGCAGATCTCGCAGGAGCATGCCGACGAGACCACCGCTCTTCAAAATAAGGTCGTCGAATTTGTCAACCAGAACTTCTCTAAAACCGACATCAGCCTGATCAGTGTGGCGGACCGCTTCGGGATCTCGATCTATATGCTCAGCCGCGTGTTTAAATCCCGTACCGGGATCGGCTTCAAAGAGTACATCACTGCCAAACGGCTGGAGCTGGCCTGCAGGCTACTGATCACCACCAATGACAATATTTCGGTCATTGCGCAAAACAGTGGGTTTGAAAACCCGACGTATTTTGCTTCTATTTTTAAAGCACATTACGGCATGACGCCCACTAAATTCCGCGAAAGCGCCGTTTGACCGACCCGAAAAAACAGCTTACTTTAGGATTGACAAAACTCGTGCAATCTGTTATATTGAATCTGCGATCCGTAACTGGCGTAACGCAGGATTACTGCGAGGGAGCGGATTCTTATAATTTTGTCGCACGCCTGGGCATGGTTTTTACTGTGCCCGGGTTTTTTATTTTTTCGGCGGCCGCGGCCAATGCTGCGTATGCAAAGTTTACCGTATCCGGCGGATAACAGAAAGGGATGGTTAACCGTATGAAAGCCTGGAGAACGTTTCACAAGGGCGACTGGTGCACAAAAATTGATGTCCGTGATTTTATTCATAGAAACTACACGCCGTACGAAGGCGATGAGTCCTTTCTCTGCGGTCCGACCGAGCGCACCGCACGGCTTTACGGCCGTGTGCAGGAAATGCTGCGGCAGGAACAGGAAAAGGGCGGCGTGCTTGATGTGGATACCAACCGTGTTTCCTCCATTCTGACGTATGCCCCCGGTTATATCTGTAAGGGAGAGGATATTATTCTCGGTCTGCAGACCGAACAGCCGCTGAAACGCGCAGTCAATCCGTTTGCCGGTATCCGCAACGCAGAACAGGCCTGCAAGGCTTACGGTTACGATATCGGCGACGACGTCCGCAAGGAGTTTTCCTACCGCACAACGCACAATACCGGCGTTTTCCGCGTTTACACCGACACCATGAAAAAGGCGCGGCATGCCGGTATTCTTACGGGGCTTCCCGATGCCTACGGCCGTGGCCGGCTGATTGGAGACTATCGCCGGCTGGCGCTTTACGGCATGGATTTTCTGCTCCTGCAGAAGGAGCAGGACCGCCGCAGACTGGGAGAACAGGATATGTCGGACGAAACCATCCGTCTGCTGGAGGACGTTGCCCGACAGATCGAATTTATGAGGGCATTGGTCCAAATGGCATCGGAATACGGCTGCGACATCTCCCGCCCGGCGGAAAATTCCTACGAAGCGGTTCAATGGCTCTACTTTGCTTATCTGGGCGGCCAAAAGGAACAAAACGGCGCGGCAAACAGCATCGGACGCATTACGACCTTTCTGGATATTTACTTTGAACGCGACCTGCGGGAAAAATCCATCACAGAGTCCGGCGTGCAGGAGCTGTTGGACGATCTGGTCATCAAGCTGCGTCTGATCCGCCACCTTCGTACCCCGGAATACAACGATCTCTTTGCAGGAGACCCGGTATGGGTCACCTGCTCCGAAGGCGGCATGAATGAAAACGGCAAAACTCTTGTGACCAAAAGCA
>JAHZES010000019.1:8849-9862 GCA_019421725.1 Clostridiales bacterium
GCGCGGAGGTTTGGAGGGAGACCGACGCGATCCAGTATGAAAACGATGACGTTATGCGCGCGGCATATGGCGACGATTATGCAATTGCATGCTGCGTTTCGGCCATGAAATGCGGCAAGCAGATGCAGTTTTTCGGCGCGCGCTGCAATTTGGCAAAGGTGCTGCTGATGGCTCTCAACGGCGGCCGGGACGAAATTTATGGCGAACAGATCGCCCCGGCAGGCCACATTTTCCCCGAAAATGTTCCTTTGAACTATGACGAGGTACTGGAGCAGCTGAAAATTTATCTATCATGGATGGCGCGGCTTTACGTCAACACCATGAACGTGATTCACTTTATGCACGACAAATATGCCTACGAACGGTTGATCATGAGTTTTCACGACACGGTTCCGGAACGCCTGATGGCGTTTGGCGTCAGCGGCCTCTCGGTGCTGACCGATTCGCTCAGTGCGATTCGCTATGCTTCCGTCATCCCGATTCAGGATGAACGCGGCCTGATTACCGATTTCAAAACAGAAGGAGATTTTCCAAAATACGGAAACGACGACGACCGCGCAGACGGTATTGCGCAGTGGATCACGGAATATTTTTACCGCGAGCTTTGTAAAACGCCAGCATACCGCGGCGCAAAACACACTCTGTCCATCCTGACGATTACTTCAAACGTCATGTACGGCCGAAAAACCGGGAATACACCGGACGGCAGGCGCGCCGGAGAGCCCTTTGCGCCGGGCGCCAACCCGATGCATGGCCGTGACTGTGAGGGCGCGCTGGCTTCCCTGAACTCGGTCGCCAAGCTGAACTACCGCTTCTGCCGGGACGGCATTTCCAACACCTTCTCCATTACGCCGGACGCTCTCGGCAGCGACGACCGCGACCGCATCTTCAAGCTGACCGCTGTGCTTGACGGCTACTTTGCGCAGGGCGCTCAGCATCTTAACGTCAATGTGCTCAACCGCCAAAAGCTGATCGACGCAATGAACGACCCGACACGCTACCCGAACCTGACC
>JAHZES010000019.1:9872-14881 GCA_019421725.1 Clostridiales bacterium
TCAGGGTATGCCGTAAACTTCAACAAGCTTTCGAGGGATAAGCAGCTCGAGGTGATCTCCCGCACATTCCACGATAAAATGTGACCCGGATCTGTACCTCCGTGCATTTGGGTCAAGAAAAGCTTCCAAAGGAGACCATGTATGAAAGTTCATTCCGTCGAATCTCTCGCCGCGCTGGATGGCGAGGGACTTCGTTACGCCGTTTTTCTCAACGGGTGCCCACTGCGCTGCGTTTACTGTCACAATCCTGATACCTGGAACCTCTGTGCAGGGCAGGAAAAAACGACGCAGGAACTGTTTGCAAAAATTCGGCGTTACCTGCCATATTTTAAAGCGGGGCAAGGCGGCGTTACCTTCAGCGGCGGAGAACCCCTGCTGCAGGCGGAAGAGATCAACGCCCTCGCCACACTGCTCCGTACGGAGCATATTGGCTATACGCTCGACACCTGCGGCTGTGTTCCTCTTTCGGCTGCTGTCCAAACCGCTGTGAAAAATGCCGATCTGGTGATCTGTGACCTCAAATTTCCCGAGGAAGACAGCTTTCTCCGCTACACCGGCGGCGCGCTGCAAACCGTGCTCGCCTTTCTGGATTACCTGTACCGAATCAGGCAGCGGACCTGGGTCCGTACCGTTATCGTCCCCGGAATCAACGACACTACTGCATGGATGGATCGCTATTTAGAGATACTGCGGCCGTTTGCCGCCGTTATTGAAAAGTATCAGCTGCTTGGGTACCACACCATGGGAGCATTCAAATATGAAAAGCTCGGAATCCCGAATCCGCTCGGAGACAAGCCCGCCATGCCGCCACAGCAGCTGCAGGTTTTACAGGAATATGTAAACCGCGCCATGCCCTGCAAAAAATTGAATTGAAAAAACGAGGCAATCGCAAAAGCTTTCTGCGGTTGCCTCGTTTTTCATTTGCTCCTTCAGCCGCCGAACAGCTGCGTCCAGTAAAGCCGTCCGTCGCTGCCGCGGTAGCATCCGACGCCGATCTCTGAAAACCCGGTGTTCAAAATGTTTGCCCGGTGTCCGGGGGAATTCATCCATCCTTCCATTACCTGTTCCGCGGACAAATATCCATAAGCAATATTCTCCCCTACGGTATTAAATCCGGCACGAAACGCCAGCTGATATCCCTGCTCGCCGTTTGGGCGTTCGTGTGCAAATTTTGTGACGAGCTCCTGACTCCGCACCGATGCAGAGTCCATCAGTTGTGCGTTCTCGCGCAAAGCGGGCAGCCCCTGCTTGCCGCGTTCCTGATTCACCAGAACAATGACTTGCCGGGCAACCTGCAGCAGGTCATTCCCCTCGGAGGGAGCCGAGGCCACCGCGGGTTTACTGCTTTGCGGAGCCGCTGAGCTTGCCGCAGGTTTGCTGCTTTGCGGAGCCGCTGAGCCTGCCGCGGGTTTTCTGCTTTGCGGAGCCGCTGAGCTCGCCGCGGGTCTGCTGCTTTGCGGAGCCGTAGAGCTCGCCGCAGGCTTACCGCTTGCGGAGCCGTTTTCCTCTATATTGCTGCCGACAGCATAGCTTTCCGTCTGCTCCGCTTTGGGCGAAATACCTGCCGTGTCTGATGTATTTTCTTCGTCGGATACTTCCGGCACGCTTGCCGCAGCAGAACTCTCAAGCTCGCTGCTCACCGGCTCTGACCCGAAATCCTTATTTTGCTGTTCAACGCCGCAGCCCGTAAAAAAGAGCAGACAAAATACAAATGCCGCCCATTTTTTCATTTTTCCAAACCATTTCACCTTGCTTCATCCTTTCCTTCACAGGAACATCGGTTTACAAACTGGCTGATTGCTGTATTGCATGGCTATCATAACAAATTCAGTCACATAACGCAAGGTGATTTTTAAAATTACAATTATTTTCTATTTGTTTGGCCGATTTTGACTTTTTGCCATTTTATAAAAAGCGATCCGCACCGGCCGACAGATAAGCTACCTTGCCGGCTGCGCTTCCTTAATACTCCTTGTAGCAAAATACTGAGGCGCAAAATCCCTCAGCCTGCAATCGCCCGGGCGATCGCGGTCTTCAAACAGCTCGCAGAGACGAAACCCCGCTTTCAGCTGACCGCCGATCTGTTCTTCCAGCGAATGAGAAAACTGCACGCCATCCCCTCTGCGCACCATCTCCTCCAGCCGCTCCGGTTCCATTTTCAGCGGATTGAACGGAAGCGCATTCGCAACCGTCAGCGGCAGGCGGCAGATATCCTCAAACAGAAAATTCAGCCCGTTGTCCATACCTGCCAGCAACGTTCCACCCGGCTTTAACACGCGGAAACACTCGTTCCACACATGCTGCACATCCTCCACATAACAGTTGGAAACGGGGTGAAAAATGCAATCGAAACTTTCATCCGGAAACGGAAATCGTTTCGTCATGTCGCCTTTGACAATCTTGATGGAACAGCCCTCCCGCTCGGCAACTGCCCGGTCAGCCTCTAATTGTGCGTCGGAATAATCGAGCAGCGTGCATTGAGCGCCCAAAACCGCAAAAATCGGCATCTGCTGCCCGCCTCCGCTCGCAAGCCCAAGCAGCTTTTTTCCCTTTAGCTCGCCGAACCATTCTTTCGGCACCGGAACACACGGAGTGAGAAAAACATTCCATTCGCCTTCTCTGGCTCTTCGCACTTCCTCCGGTGTGACCGGAATCGACCACTCAATTCCTCCCGCAGCCCACTGATCCCATGTTTCTGCGTTGATCTCTGTGTAGCCTTTTGCTTTCATGGGTAGTCTCCTTTCAAAACACAAAAATCGCCCCCACAAAGTGAAGGCGACAGGTAATTACCGTTATAACGTCAGCAGCGTCAGGCTTTCGCCGTCATCTGCCACGGTCAGGCTTACGCCGGAAAGCGTTTCGCCCTGTGCGATCAGCGCACTGGCCAGCCGATCTTCCACCTCGCGCCGGATCGTATTGCGAATATCTCGTGCACCGCTCTTACCTCCAAGGGCTTTTTTGGCGATCCACTTCACCGCGCTGTCATCAAATACAAACGTAATGGCTTTCTCCTTCAGCACACCCACATATTCGTTCAGCATCAGCCTTGCAATTGCCTCGTAATCCTGCTCGGTCAGCGAACGGAAAACGATCACTTCATCCACCCGGCTGAGAAATTCCGGACGCAGAAATTCCCCAAGCGCTTTCAGCGCTTTTTCACGGTCGGCGTTATCCTGCGTTTTTCCAAAGCCGAGCAGCGTGTCCCTGCGCTCGCTTCCCGCGTTGGAGGTCATCACCAGAATGGTGTTTTCAAAATTCACCGTGCGGCCCTGCGCGTCGGTTATCCGTCCTTCGTCAAGAATCTGCAGCAGAATGTTCATTACATCCGGGTGCGCTTTTTCAATTTCATCGAGCAGAAGCACCGAATAGGGCTGGCGGCGAACCTTTTCCGTCACCTGACCGGCTTCGTCATAGCCCACATAGCCGGGCGGCGAGCCGATGATGCGGGAAACCGAATGTTTCTCCATAAATTCCGACATATCCAGCCGAATCAACGTTTCCGGCGTGTCGAACAGTTCCTCCGAAAGCGCTTTGCACAACTCGGTTTTTCCTACGCCGGTAGGACCCACAAAGATGAACGAAGCCGGGCGGCGGCGCGGACTGATATGAGCACGGCTGCGCCGCACGGCGGCAGCCACTTTTTCCACCGCTTCATCCTGACCGATCACACGCTTTTTCAGCGCCTCTTCCAAATGTCCCAGCCGCTGCATTTCACCGCTGCGGATTTTTTCCGTCGGAATCCCCGTCCAGAGCGTCAGCACCCGCGCCAGATCCTCCTCTGTTACGGGCGCACCGAGCGCTTCGGGACGCAAAGCATCCGTCCGCTGCTTCAGCCGGGCGATCTCTGCCCGAAGCTGCGCCAGCTGTTCATAATCGATCGGATCGGTAGACGCCGCCATTTCCTCTTCTTCTTTTTCCTTTTTCTCCAGATCCATGTTTGCGGCATCATAATCGCGCATTTTCAAATTTCGCAATGCGCCGCAGGTACACGCTTCATCCAACAGATCGATCGCCTTATCCGGCAGGAAGCGGTCTGTCACATAACGCTCGGAAAGCACGACCGCTTCCCGCAGCAGAGAATCCGAAATGGTCACGCGATGATAATTTTCATAATACTCTTTAATACCGATCAATACCTGGACGGTATCCTCCACCGACGGTTCCTTGACGCGCACCGGCTGAAAACGGCGCTCCAGCGCAGCGTCTTTTTCAATATATTTGCGGTACTCCGTAAAGGTCGTCGCACCAATTACCTGAATTTCTCCGCGCGAAAGCGCCGGCTTCAAAATATTCGCAGCATTCATCGAACCTTCCGAATCGCCCGCACCGACCAGATTATGCACCTCGTCAATAAACAGAATAATGTTGCCCGCGGCACGAACCTCTTCGATCAATCCCTTGATACGGCTCTCAAATTGCCCCCGGAATTGTGTCCCCGCCACCAACGCCGTCAGGTCCAACAGGCAGATTTCCTTGTTCTGCAGGCGCAGCGGCACCTCTCCGGCAGCAATGCGCAAAGCAAGCCCCTCTGCAATCGCGGTTTTTCCAACACCGGGCTCGCCGATCAGACACGGATTATTTTTGGTACGCCGGCTCAGGATCTGCACGGTACGGGCAATTTCGGCATCCCGCCCAATAATACGGTCCAGCTTGCCGTCGCGTGCCTTTCTCGTCAGGTTCTCCGTGTAAGCGTCCACATACTTTCGCTTCTGGCGCGGCGGGGATTTCCTGTCGCCTTTTTCATTTTGCGATTTCTCCCCCGCTTTTTCGCTTTTCTGTCCAAAAAGCTCCTGCAGGCTTTGCGGCATAGTCGGCGCTCCACCCATTTCAAACCCGTCGCCGTCTTCTTCGCCATTGCCCTCGCCGTTGGCTCCCAGCATGGAAAGCAGCCCGTTTTCTCCGTCCTCACCCATTAGCCCAGAGAGCTGTTCGCTGGCTTCTTCCAGCATTTCATCCGTAATTCCCATCTTCTCCATAATATCGCTAACCTGCGTAATTCCAAGCTCTTT
>JAHZES010000019.1:14891-18283 GCA_019421725.1 Clostridiales bacterium
CGCAGACAGCGCAAAGCCCCTGCGGCTTGCTGTTGGCTCCGGTGGAAACAAACACCACAGCCAGCCTCTTTTTACATCTGCTGCATAACATAGCAATCATCAAATCCTTTCGCACAAGTCCGGCAGCCTTGCTTTGCCCGCAAAGGCCGACAGACAGCAACCCCACCTTTCACGGCCGGCTGCCGGTCAACCGTCTACCGCGCCCCCCTGAGGAACCGCCGTATCGTAAACATACGTTCCTTTCATGATCTGAATAAAAATTCCCGCATAACGTATGAATGCATAAACCATCAAAATCGCCGTCAGGCCAACAAATACCCAGATAATCCACAGCTTATCATATTCAAAAATCGCTTTGGAAAATACTACAATAAGAATGGAAATATAAAAAGCAAAAGTCGCCACTTTTCCATACCATTGCGCCGGAACGGGCCGCTTTTTTTTCAGCAGCAAAATCAATCCGCCCAACCCCATTGCAAATTCCTTCAGAAAAAAGCATACAAACAGCGCCACGATCTCCGGCTGATGGATATAGGAAATCATCATGCAGACGCCGATGGTTCCCTGTGTCAGCTTGTCCGCAAAGGGATCCAGCATTTGTCCCAGCGGCGTAATCATATGAAAGCGCCGCGCAATTACTCCGTCCAGCATATCGGTCAGCCCCGAGGCTATCAGCACCCCGGCCGCCCAATAGAGATGAGTATCACCCCTAAAAAACAGAATCACAAAAGCTGGGATCATTAGAATTCTCAGCAGCGAAAGAAGGTTGGGAATATTGAGTACATCTGATTTCTTCATAGTCAAACTGAAAGCTCCCTTCCTGACAATAGATGCCTGTTCTCATTTTTGCTCCGGCTGCAGCAGCGCAGCCAACGGGTCATTCTCATAAACAGCTCCGAACAGAACAGATTGTTCCAGATTCTGCTGCGAAAGCAGCCCGGGGCTTTGCATCATCGGAACCGCTACGCGCAGCACCGCAAGCGCAAGCAAAATCACCGCTGCGCCCTTTATCGCACCGCATACGCCGCCCAAAATGCCGTTCAGCTGACGCAGCACCGGCAGCTTTGCGATCAGATCCAGCACCCTGGCCAACAGGCGGATCAGAATCAGAAAAACGATAAACAGCAAAACCGCCAGTATTACACGAAGCATCGCCACAACGACCGGGCGAACGGCCTGATCCACAATCCAAACGGCTCCGTCCTCTGCTCCCTTTGCAATTGCAGCCGCCACGTCCGCAGAAAGCGCCGCAGAATCCGCCGCATTTCGTACAGAGCCCGGCAAAGCCTGCAAGACCTTCTGCAGCTGCACTGCAGCCGTCTGTCCAGCACCCTCTGTAATGGCGGACTGTACCGAACGAATGACCGAATCACGAATAAATGTGGAAAAAATCCAGTCGGAAAACACGTTTCCGATCAAAATTGCCGCCGCAACAGCAACAAACAGGCCGCAAAATTCCACTGCTGTGCGAATCGCGCCACGGCGGCGTCCCATAGCAATGAAAAAAAACAGAACTGCAAGCAAAATCAAATCCAAAATATAACCCATCGCAACAAATCATCCTTTCCTGTATCCCCGGTTTTGGGAGCACGGTATGCACGAACCGCTGTGCGGCAACTCAAACTAACGGATTGCACCACTGCAGCAGACGGTACAGCACCGACTTGCCGCAGCTGGCATCCCATCGCATAGTACCGAGAATCCCCGCCGAAAACGGGCGAAACACCTCAAATAGCGGAACTGCGATAAAAGCAGCGGCAACCAGTCCTGTCAGGATTCCGATAATGGCAGAACCCACCGTCACCTTTTGCTTTTCCTTCGACTTGCGCTGTCTGCGGAACAACGCATTCAATACCGAGAAAACAATCAGCAGCAGTACGAGCATTATAACAATGCCGCAGCACGCTTGCGCCAATGCGCTGCTCAGCGGTTCCCCCAGCAGCGCAGCCTCTCTGGACGGCGCATTCTCCTCTTGGGCAGCCTGCAGCAGCTCTTCGCAATCCGCACCGTAGCTTTGCACCACAGCCGCAAATTTTTCCGGCTGCTTCTGCTGCAGCTGCAGTAAGTCGATTTTCCCCAGAGTTTCCTCCGCGTTGGCCAGCACCGGCGTATTGGCCAGTCTGGCAAGATCCGCCGCCGCGCTGTTCTGTACAGACGCCGAAAAAAGCGGCGCCGCTGCAGAAGCCGGGTACGGCGCGAGCAGCATGCCCGCCGCCGCAATCGTTACCGCCGCCAAACGAATGGCAGCACGCGCTGTGTTTTTTCTTGCAACGCCTGCAACCACCAAAACGATTAATAATAGCAAAAAAATATCGATCAGAATATTCATGCCGCGGCAACCGTCCCTTTCGCAATCTATCCAAAAGCACGCTTCAGAATCACAATCTGCAAAAAATATTATTATTTAGTATAACGGATTTTTTTACAAAAAACAAGAGAAGGCCTAAATTCCGCAATTGTTTTACCATTTTTTATTTTGTGTCCGCACAAAAAATTTTTTCGATTTGTACTTGACATTTAAAATTTGAATGCTATAATAATATTGTAATTAATACAAATTGATATTAATTACAAGGTTCAAGAGGAGGCTCTCTACATGACGACCGCAGAGGTTTCTGCCAGGCTGAAAGACTACGGGGTTCGCCCTACGCCGCAACGCATTGAAGTGTATCGCTTTCTGGCGGAGCACCCGATTCATGCAACAGCCGACATTATCTATGACGCACTTGCACCGGAAAACCCTTCGTTTTCTAAAACTACGATTTATAACACAATTAAGGTACTGGTTGGCTGCGGACTGATTCACCCCGTCGTAATTGACGGTGGGTGTGTCCGTTATGATGCCAACACAAACAATCATGGCCATTTCAAATGCACTGTATGCGGCAAGGTGTTCGATTTTTCCGCCGATTTCGAAGTCGGCAAGGTCACCGGGCTCGAGGGCTTTGAGGTAACGGCCAAAGATCTGTATTATTACGGTAAATGCCCGGGTTGCCGGACAAAGGATCTGTCAAACTGAAGCAGAATGCTTCTCTACAAAAAACATAAATCACGATTTTGGAGGTAATGAACAATGAAAAAATTCAAATGTACTGTCTGCGGTTATGTTGCCGAAGGAACCGAGGCCCCGGAGTTCTGCCCTGTGTGCAAAGCGCCGAAAGAGAAATTTGAAGAAATGAAGGGCGAATTGGTTTGGGCCGACGAGCATCGCATCGGCGTTGCCAAGGGCGTTGACGAAGACATTGTAAACGATCTTCGCGCTAATTTCACCGGCGAGTGCACCGAAGTTGGCATGTATCTTGCTATGAGCCGTCAGGCTGACCGCGAAGGCTATCCCGAGGTTGCCGAGGCTTACAAGCGCATTGCCTTCGAAGAAGCCGAGCACGCCGCCA
>JAHZES010000191.1 GCA_019421725.1 Clostridiales bacterium
TTCCGTAATCGTTGTCGGACCGGAACTGAAAATGTATCAGTGCGGTCTGCCGAAGGAGATGGCTCTGGAGCTGTTTAAGCCGTTTGTGATGAAGCGCTTGGTGGAGACCGGAGCCGCCGCGAATATTAAGGCTGCCCGCAAGCTGGTGGAACGCGCCAGAAACGAGGTTTGGGACGCGCTCGAGACGGTGATCAAGGATCATCCGGTGATGCTCAACCGCGCACCGACGCTGCACCGCCTCGGCATTCAGGCGTTTGAACCGGTGCTGGTAGAGGGCCGCGCCCTGAAGCTGCACCCGCTGGCCTGTACCGCATACAACGCCGACTTTGACGGCGACCAGATGGCCGTTCATGTGCCGCTTTCCGCGGAGGCACAGGCGGAAGCACGCTTCCTGATGCTGGCTGCCGGCAATCTGCTCAAGCCGTCCGACGGGCGTCCTGTTACCGTTCCGACGCAGGATATGGTGCTCGGCTCCTACTACCTGACGCTGGACCGCGCCGGCGAAAAGGGCGAGGGCAAGGTGTTCCGCAATATGGACGAGGCCATTATGGCCTATGAGACCGGCGTGATCGGGCTGCATGCGAATATCAAGGTTCGCCGCGAGCTGGTCATCAATGGGGAAAAGAGATCCAAGCTGATCGACACCACGATCGGCCGGCTGATTTTTAACCGCCCAATTCCGCAGGATCTCGGCTTTGTGGATCGCAGCGATCCCGATAAGCTCTTTGATCTGGAGGTCGATTTCCTCGTCGGGAAAAAGCAGCTGGGTAAAATTATTGATAAATGCATCAAGGTGCACGGCACTGCCCGTACCTCGGAGGTCCTTGACGCCATCAAGGCGCAGGGCTATAAATATTCCACGATCGGCGCGATCACCGTCGCCGTTTGCGACGCTGTGATTCCGCCGCAGAAAAAGGAATATATTGCACAGGCGGAGGAAAGCATAGATAAGATCAACAAGCTGTTCCGCCGCGGTCTGATTTCCGATGACGAGCGCTACCGCCTGGTGATCGAAACCTGGCAGAAGACGACAGACGACGTTACCAAGGCGCTGCAGGGCAACCTGGATCGCTACAACCCGATCTTCATGATGGCCGATTCCGGTGCGCGCGGTTCCATGAACCAGATCCGTCAGCTGGCCGGTATGCGCGGATTGATCGCAAATACCTCCGGCCGTACCATTGAAGTCCCGATCCGCGCCAATTACCGTGAGGTTCTGAATATTCTGGCATACTTCATTTCTTCCCGCGGCGCCCGTAAGGGTCTGGCCGATACCGCTCTGCGTACGGCAGACTCCGGTTACCTGACCCGCCGTCTGGTCGATGTTTCGCAGGATGTGATTATCCGTGAGGAGGACTGCGGTACCCACGAGGGAATCGAGGTCTTCGACATCAAGGAAGGCAAAGAGGTTATTGAAGGGCTGCACGAGCGCCTCATCGGCCGTTACCTGGCAGAGGATTTTGTGGACGAAAAGACCGGGGAAGTGCTTGTTTCCCGCAATCAGATGCTGCGCGACAAGGATGCCGATATCATCGTCAGTTCCGGCGTGCAGAGCATCAAGATCCGTTCGATTCTTACCTGCGAGGCCAAAAAGGGCGTCTGCATGAAGTGCTATGGCGCCAACCTTGCCACCGGACGCCCCGTTACCGTCGGTGAAGCGGTCGGCATCATTGCGGCGCAGTCTATCGGCGAGCCGGGCACGCAGCTGACGATGCGTACCTTCCACACCGGCGGCGTTGCCAACGCAGAGGATATTACACAGGGTCTTCCGCGTGTTGAAGAGCTGTTCGAGGGCCGCCGCCCGAAGCACCTTGCTATTATCAGCGAGATCGACGGAACAGTATCCTTCCAGGAGGTCAAACGCAACCGCCACGTTGTAGTGACGAACAACGAGACTGCCGATACAAAGTCTTATTTGATTCCGTACGGCGCTCGCATCTGTGTGGAAGAGGGCCAGCAGATCAAGGCAGGCGACATGCTGACAGAAGGCTCCATGAGCCCGCATGACGTGCTTGAGATCCGCGGTACCGCGGCAGTGGAAAATTACCTCATCAGTGAAGTGCAGCGCACGTACCGGATGCAGGGCGTTGATATCAACGACAAGCATATTGAGGTTATAGTCCGCCAGATGATGCGCAAGGTTAAGGTGACCGATGAGGGCGACACCAGCCTGCTGCCAAGCCTGCTGACCGATAAGGGCGAATTCCTTGCCGCAAACCGCCGCATTCGCGAGCGCATTGCAAACGGCGAGACCGGTTTGCGTGAAGCGGTCTGTGAGCCGGTTCTGCTTGGAATTACCAAGGCATCTCTTGCAACCGATTCGTTCCTTTCTGCGGCGTCCTTCCAGGAAACGACCCGTGTGTTGACCGATGCCGCAATCAAGGGCAAGGTTGACCCGCTGCTCGGCCTGAAGGAAAACGTCTGCATCGGTAAGCTGATTCCGGCCGGTACCGGTATGAAGTGCTATACGGATGTTCGGGTGGAAAAGACAAAGGAAAATGACTTGACAAACGAGAGCGCTTCGTGATATCATAATAGAACGTGGGATTATGCCGGATTTGCTGTCAAATCCGGCTGTTCCTGACTTTACTTGTTTTGAGGGACAACCCCCTCTTAACATAGATATTTTGTGCAAGGAGGTGTCTGAATGACAAGGTTTAACCAATTGGTTCGCAAGGGAAGAGAAACCACCCAGAAGAAGGCGAAAGCGCCGGCTCTGCTCAAGGGGTGGAACTCCAAAAAGCGCGTTTCGATCGATCAGGACTCTCCGCAGAAGCGAGGCGTCTGCACGACCGTAAAAACCGCCACCCCGAAAAAGCCGAACTCTGCGCTCCGTAAGATCGCCCGTGTGCGTCTTTCCAACGGAATCGAAGTTTCCGCTTATATTCCGGGTGTGGGTCACAACCTGCAGGAGCACTCCGTCGTGCTGATCCGCGGCGGTCGTGTTAAGGATCTTCCTGGTGTGCGTTACCACATCATCCGCGGCACGCTCGATGCTCAGGGCGTTGCGAAGAGAATGCAGGCCCGTTCCAAGTACGGCGCAAAACGCCCGAAGGCCGGAGCCGCAAAGAAGTAAGACAAATTTACAGTAGCTGCAGTTTTTTGCAAAAGACGCAATGCAGCGGCGTTTGATCATAGATTAATGCGCCTCTGTGTTGGCCTACGGAAGTTTGTCGCTTTCGAGTACCGATGATATCATTTCTGTGAAGGAGGGAAGTAAAGTGCCAAGAAGAGGCTCAATCGCGAAACGTGATGTTTTGCCCGATCCGCTTTATAATTCCAAGCTGGTGACCCGGCTGATCAACAACGTGATGTACGACGGGAAGAAGGGCGTTGCCCAGAAGATCGTTTACAGCGCGTTCGACATTATTGCCGAGAAGACCGGCAAGGAGCCGCTCGAAGTTTTTGAGGCGGCGATGGAAAACGTAATGCCGGTTCTGGAGGTTAAGGCCCGCCGTGTCGGCGGTGCAACCTATCAGGTTCCGATGGAGGTGCGCCCGGAGAGAAAGGAGACCCTCGGTCTTCGCTGGATCTCCACCTATGCGCGCGCCCGTTCCGAAAAAACCATGAAGGAAAGACTCGCCAACGAGATTCTCGACGCCGTGAACGGTGCAGGCGGCGCCTTCAAAAAGCGTGAAGATACGCACAAAATGGCAGAGGCCAACAAGGCGTTTGCCCACTACAGATGGTAATTGCATCTGTGAAAAAAACTGTTTTTGTCCGCGGGTTTGCCTTCCGAGGACAAGAGCTTTGGCTGCAAGCATTGCCTGGGTGTTA
>JAHZES010000192.1 GCA_019421725.1 Clostridiales bacterium
TATGTAGAAAATGCCCCGCTGGCTTCCACCGGCCACCTGATTACAGTGCGCGGCTACGAGACCGTCGACGGTGTGGAATATTTTTATGTCAGCGATTCCGCTGCGAGCAACGACCAGGATGCCCTGCGCCGTTACCGTGCCGACCAGCTGGACGCCGCATGGAATAACCGTGTACTGTACCTGATCCACAAAAAAGAACAGAATGCAGGTACCTCTGCGCCGCAGACCGTCAGCGCCGAGCTGAAACCGGTAAACGGCTCGGACAATACTTATCAACTGGTCGCCAACGGCCAGCCGATTGATTTGACGGAAAAATTTTTAAAGAATAAAACTCATGCCGCAGGCGGCGGAACCATCGTAGCCCGCCTTGCCGCAGAGGAGCCCGCTGCGCAGGCCTCTCCCACCAAGTCTACTACGGCAAATTGCAGCTATCTTTACGATTTCCGCGTTACTAAAAACGGAATTGTCATCGATCCCAATGTGCTGTTTCGTCAATCTGACCCCGGCACGGAACACGATCTCCTCATCACGGTGATTACCAACACCGGAATCAGCTACGCCGCAGAATTGACCGTCACCAATCCGTCTGCAGACAGTTCCTCCGTACAATCGGTTGAACCGTCTTCTTCCGCAGAAGGCTCTGCCGTTTCCCAAAACAGCTTTCCGTGGATTTGGGCAGGCATCGGCGCAGCCCTTGTTGCCGCTGTCATTGTCTGTGTCGTACTGCTGAGGCGAAAGAAATAAAGGGCCGTTCGCAGGCGCTTTTCCTCTCCCGCACGAATCCAACAGGCCGCCGCAGCGTTGCGGCGGCCTGTTGGATTTTTTGTCTGCTTTCCGTCCGGTCGTGCCCGTGAATTTATCAGACTGTTTACGGCCACACTGACTCCGCTTGTGCTTTTTGCCGTTATGTGATAGTATAAAATCAAGAAAGCCGTGCAGCTGCGGATGAGAGAATAAGATCATGTTTAGACCGATTCGAAAAAAGAAAAACGAGCTCGGCGTCGACGCAACAGAAAATCTTTTGCGCTGCAGCCGGCGCGGTGTCCTTGCCGTAAACGGGGACAACGGTTACCCTTATGCAATACCCGTCAATTTCTTTTACGATAGCGCTGCTCAAAAAATTTATTTTCATGGCGCGCGTGCGGGGCATAAGGTCGACGCCCTGCACGCCTGTGACAAGGTATGCTTCACCGTCTACGGAAACGAAACTGTCAAAAAGGAATCGTGGGCGCCGTTTGTGCAGAGCGCCGTTGTATTCGGCAGGTGCTGCCCGGTGAAGGACGGCCCAAAGGCAGCGGTGCTGTTGAAGCAGCTTGCAATGAAATACTATCCCGACGAGCAGTTGGTTGACGATGAAATTGCACATGCGGGAAAAACGCACAGCTCTTTGAAATAAAGATCGAACACCTTAGCGGCAAAGAAGTACAGGAACGGTAAATACCCGTTCTGCTATCGCATGATTTCCGCCCCCGCTGTATGAACAAAAAATGCAAAAGTTATGGAAAGAGGAAAGAAGAATGATACGTTCAGTAGCCGTTTTAGGAGCGGGAGCCGTTGGCTCCTATCTCATTTGGGGAATTTCTCCTTTGGCTGATGTAGAATTAGGCGTTATTGCAGAAGGAAAAAGGGCGGAACGGATCAAAAGCGAGGGTTGCCTTATTAACGGCAAAATTTATCACCCCCAGATATGGACACCCAAAGAAGCGAGAAAAGCCGATTTACTGGTAATTGCACTCAAATACAACACGCTCTTCACCGCCCTGCCAAGCATCAGAGAAGCAGTGGGCGAAAACACCGTTGTCATGAGCTTAATGAACGGCGTCGACAGCGAGGAAATCATCGCGAAAGAAGTGGGCAATTCTCACCTCATCTATTCCGTAGTCAAGATAGCCTCCCACAAGGAGAGCGACGGCTTTCATTTTGACCCGGAAACAACGGTCGGCATTATTTACGGAGAATTGGAACCTCCCTATGACAGCGACCGGGTCCGATCGATAAAGAACCTTTTCGAAAAGACCGGAATTCACTTTCGTGTAACGAAATATATCCGAGAAGAGTTGTGGAGCAAATATCGGTTAAACGTGTGCAATAATCTACCGCAGGCAATTTTAGGCGCCGGAGTTGGCTGTTACCGGGACAGCGTTCACATGAAAGCGATCAGCGACAGGCTCAGAGAGGAACTGGAAGCCATCGCCCTGGCAAAGGGGATCGATATGTCAAAGGTAGAAAACGCCTCTGCGCAAAGGTGCGCTGTACCGCCGGACGCAAGATACTCCACTTTGCAGGATCTGGACGCCGGGAGACAGACCGAAATTGAGATGTTTTCCGGCGCGCTGGTGCGCATGGGAAAGGAGCTCGGGATTCCGACACCATATAACGAATATACCTATCATATGATCAAAGCACTTGAGGAAAAAAATGCGGGCCTGTTTAATTATAGCAGTGAAAACGAAGAGGCCGCAATCTTTCAGTAGCAGCCGCAAAAACGCAGAGAAGCATGCGATTGCTCTCTTTTGAAGCGGCAGCCCTTCAAACAGACAAAAGCGCACATGCGGGAGAGCTTCTCCGCATGTGCGCTTTAACATAACGGGATGAAAACCACCGCCGGAATTGTTGTGAAAGGCAATGACCTTCAGACGATACTGTCGCTTTCCGCCGATTCCTCCGCAACATCAACGGACTCCAGCGTGCTCTCCTCCTCCGGATGCGGAGCTCTGCGCCACACGCCCTTGTAATAAAACAGGAAGGAAATGATGCTCGCAACGCTCCAACCAACCGGCCACGAAACCCAGATTCCAACCGAGCCCATGGCAAGCGCGCCGGAAAAAACAAAAGCCAGAATAACGCGCAAAATCAGGTCCGTAAAGGTTGCCGTCATAAACCAGCTCATTGCGCCGGCTCCGCGCAATACCCCGTCCGCCATCAGCTTAACTGAAATTACCAGATAAAACGGCGAAACGATCCTCAAAAACGCAATGCCCGTCTGCATGGCCAGTTCACTGCCGTGATCCAAAAAGAGATTCATCATTGCACGGCTAAAAACAAAAAACACAACGGTAAAAGGAATCGCCACCGCTGCCGCAATCCCCATTCCGGCACGAAAGCCCTTTTGCACACGCTCTTCCTTTTTTGCGCCAAGGTTCTGCGCCGTAAAGCTGGAAACTCCGTTTGCCAGCGTTGTAAAGGACGTAATTGCAAAGGTATTGAGCTTAATCGCCGCGGAATATCCCGCGATTACCGCCGACCCAAAACCGTTCACCAGACTTTGAATGAACAGATTACCGACGGAAATAAAGCTTTGCTGCAAAATACTCGGCACAGCGATCTTCGCGATCTTCCCAAGCATAGCTGCTGAAAAAAACAGGAACTTTCCGCTCTGTATTTTACGCAGGCGCATCACCAAAGTTGCCATTGCCAGCGCTGCGGAAACTCCCTGCGCCAAAAACGTGGCCCAGGCCACGCCGGCAACTCCCCAATGGAACTCGGCGACAAACAACCAGTCGAGCGCAATATTTCCAAGCGAGGACGCAATCAGGAAATACAGCGGCGTTTTGCTGTCGCCAAGCGCCGTAAAAATCCCGGTGCAGACATTATAGAAGAACAAAAACGTCAGCCCCATGATGTAAATTCTCAAATAAAGCGCCGCATCGTCAAAAATATTGTCCGGCGTACTGATCGCCTGCATCATCCACGAACAGCCGATCAGCCCTGCGGTCGTAATCACCGCACAAATTACAGCGCACGCCAGAAACGTCGTT
>JAHZES010000193.1 GCA_019421725.1 Clostridiales bacterium
CGGAAGGCGGAGAGCGCTGCTTTGCCTGCTACCGCATGAGGCTGGAAAGCACTGCGATTCAGGCAAAAAAGGGCGGTTACGATTATTTTACGACGACTCTTTCCGTCAGCCCTTATAAAAATGCGCAGAAGCTGAACGAGATCGGGCGGCAGTTGTCGCAACAGGTAGGCGTTTCTTACCTTTGCTCCGATTTTAAAAAGCGCAACGGATACAAACGTTCCATTGAGCTTTCAAGGGAATACGGACTTTACCGGCAAAACTATTGCGGCTGTGTTTTTTCACAGGAGGAAGCGCGCCGCCGGGCTGCGGAAAAAGAAAAAGACGGGCAGGAAAACGCCGCGGACTGACAACGCTTTGCGCCGTGCATTTACGATGCAGATAACGGAAAAATGTCGCTGACCGGGAGCATTGCAGCCCGCCCCAGCGATATTTTTTTGCCTGAGTATATGATGGTTGCGTCGGAGTGCACGACAGACCGGCTCGTTGACAGAGGAAGCCGATGGGGTCTTAACATATTTTTAACGGATTTCCTTTTCTTCTTAACAAAAATGAACGCCTGAGTCTGATATAATTTTTTTATTCAGAATTAATTAGCGCATAATAATTGCGAAGCCGTACGGCCGTTGCCGATCAAAACAAGGCGAAACCGGACTCCAACAGCCCAAGGCCAACAGATTTGCGTGTTCAGAGAATGAAAGGGAGACGGAGAATCAATGAGAAAGACGAAAATTGTCTGCACAATTGGCCCGGCCAGTGACAATGACGAGATGATTGCGGCGATGATGGATTGCGGGATGGACGTAGCACGGTTAAATTTTTCACATAATACACACGAAAGCTATCGAAAACTCATTGAACGGATTCGGGCCATTCGCAAAGAGAAGTGTTTGCCCGTCGCGATAATGCTGGATACCAAAGGACCGGAAATTCGGTTGAGAGATTTCAAAAACGGCTGTGTTGTGCTGAATGACGGAGCGCCGTTTGTCCTAACAACAAAACCCTGTGACGGTGACGAAACTGCGGCATCCGTTTCGTATAGCCAGCTTCCGCAGAAGTTGAATCCCGGCAGCCGGGTTCTGATCGATGACGGTAAAATAGAACTGCGTGCGGAGCGCTGCACTGCGACAGAGGTTTATTGCACTGTGGTTCACGGGGGAAAAATCAGCAGCCATAAGTCGATCAACGTGCCGCACACGCGCCTTGAAATACCCTATCTTAGTGAGCAGGACAAATCCGATCTGCTTTTCGGTAGTGAAAACGATGGGGATTTGGTCGCGGCGTCATTGACCCGCTGTAAGGAAGACGGGATCGCGCTGCGCAAGTTCATGGAATATAACGGAGGGCACGGCATTAAAATTATTGCAAAAATTGAAAATCAGGAAGGTATTGAAAATTTTGATGAGATTTTAACTCACTCCGACGGGATCATGGTAGCCCGCGGCGACATGGGGGTCGAGGTGGATTTTGAAAAGCTGCCCGGTCTGCAGAAGCGTTTTATCCGTAAATGCTATCAGTCCGGAAAGATGGTGATTACTGCAACACAGATGCTGGAATCCATGGTGCAGCAGCCCGTGCCGACCCGCGCCGAGATTTCCGACGTGGCCAATGCGGTATTTGACGGAACGTCGGCCGTGATGCTTTCCGGGGAGACAGCGGCTGGAAAATACCCGTTGGAGGCGGTGCGTACCATGGCAAAAATTGCAGAGCAGGCTGAAAACGATGCCTTTTCCATGGGCGCCTATGACGGAATTCGCTATGAAATGGATACTGCGGATACCACAAATGCCGTGTGTGACGCCGCCTGTACCACTGCGCGGGATATTCGCGCCAAGGCAATTATTGCGCTTTCAAAATACGGGCAAACTGCACGGAGAATGTCAAAATTTCGTCCGCGCGAAGCCATTGTGGCGGCTACTCCGGTAGAAAAAACATTTTATCAGCTCGCGCTCTCCTGGGGAGTGTACCCGGTGCTTGCACGCTACCAGAAAACGTCTGACGAACTGCTGCAGCACGCAATTGACTGCGCCAAACAGATCGACGCGGTTGCGGACGGCGACAAGGTGATCATTGCGGCCGGCATTCCGCTGGATACACCCGGCAGCACCAATCTGCTCAAGGTGGAAACAGTCGGAACGATCCGATAAATTTTGACGAAGGGATTTTTTTATGCAGGCAGCAATCATTGAATTGGTTGAGCAATACGGCTATGCGGCGGTTGCGCTGCTGATTTTGATTGAAAATGTTTTTCCGCCGATTCCTTCAGAGATCGTGCTGGCGTTCGGCGGCTTTTTAACCGTGCAGACACAGATGAGTCCGTGGCTGGTGATTGTTTTTGCGACGGTCGGTTCGGTGGCGGGTGCGGCGGTTCTCTATTTGGTAGGCTGGCTGATTCCAAAGCAAAGGTTGGAGCAGTTGTTTGCAGGCAAAATGGGACGGGTACTGCGCCTGAAGGCGGAGGATGTTGGTCGCGCCGAGCACTGGTTCCGGCGCTATGAACAGCGCGCTGTGCTGTTTTGCAGATGCGTTCCCGTGGTGCGCAGCCTGATTTCGATCCCGGCCGGAATGGCGCGCATGGCGCCGCTGCCGTTTTTTCTGTTGACCGCTCTCGGCAGCGGGGTGTGGAATACGGCGTTGGTCTGGTTAGGAATGCTGGCAGGCGATGCATGGGAATCCAGTGCGCATGCCTTCAGCCGTTACGCGGCGGCTGTGCTGGCTGCCGCAGCCGGTGCTGTGTGGCTGATTGTTCGGAAAAAGAAAAAATCGAAAACGCTTTCCGTTGAGAAAACAGACGAGCGGGAAAGCAGACTGTAAGTGCAAATTTTTCGTTTTTTGATGCAGGCAACGGCGGATATACAGGCTGCCAGTCAAGGCAGGTCAAACGGAGGGAAAAGTGAAAAAGATGTCAAAGAAAAGCGGAAGCTTGTATTTTGATAACTTTAAAGCGTGTATGGCAATTTCGTGCGAAGCAGCCGAAACATTAAAACGCCTGTTGACGGATTTTGATGCAGAGAGTCTGCCTGTTGCGTTAAAGATAATGCATGAAATCGAACATCGCGGCAATGCAAAGAAGCACGAGCTGGCGGAAGAATTGCTTCGTGCCTTTATTACCCCGATTGAGCGGGACGATATCATGGCGCTCAGCCAAAGCATTGACAAAGTGACCGATAATATTGAGGATATCCTGATTCGGTTTTATATTACGAAGACAACCGAGATATGCCGGGATGCGTTGGATTATGCAGAACTGCTGCTCCGCTGCTGCCGTACGTCTTATTTTCTTTTGGAAGAATTTGCGAATTTTAAAAGATCTGAAAAACTACGGGGCTTGATTGTCCGGATCGATCAGCTTGAAGAAGAAGGTAACACCATGTATGTAGAATTTCGCCGTTCTTTGTGCGAAAATTGTACCGACCTGACGCAGATCATGGCATGGAATGAAATTTTCAGTCATTTCAAAAGTGTTTGCGCTGCCTGCGGGAATGTTGCAGACACCGTGGAAGGCATTGTAATTAGGAATATTTAAAAAGGTTGACGGTGTTACGAAAAACGAAAGCAAAACGATGTAAAAATGTTGAAAACGCAAAAAAATAAAAATATTGAAAAAGTGCTTGCATTTCGAAAAGGAATCCGGTATAATATCAAATGTTCCGGTTATGGACGTTTAGCTCAGCTGGTAGAGCATTCGCTTGACGTGCGAAGGGTCAGCGGTTCGAGTC
>JAHZES010000194.1:0-327 GCA_019421725.1 Clostridiales bacterium
CAGGCGTGCTTCCACATCGTAATATGCATCGGTAATATCCTGACTATCCTGCGTGCGCCGGATCACCGTACCGATTTTATCGATCTCGTTGGCAAACGAATCAATTTCCGCAGCAGGGATCCGCAAAACATAGGTTCCGGAACCGTCGGCATCGGCGCCGCCGGATTGCTGCATGGATTCCACATACCCTCCGCCCCGCGTTACGGCGTCCAGCAGGGCCTGCACCGCATTGCTGAAATCAGAGGTTTCCACCTGAAACTCGGCGGTGATGATGATTTTGCGGTCTGAGCTGTTGTCGCCGCTGACCTGGCTGTCGGCAAGCGACGT
>JAHZES010000194.1:337-3658 GCA_019421725.1 Clostridiales bacterium
CCGGCAGACAGGCTTCTGCAGGAATCCTTTCAGCATAAGAGTACCATATTCATACTGCTTTTGCAATCCGTTTCAATCGTCCGGAACAAAAAAACCGGGGTTGCAGGAAAAACTCCCAGAACCCCGGCTTCGTCCGTTTTTTTCGCGGTTATGCCCAATACATATTCCCGTTCTGCTCTTCAAAAATCATGACGCGCTTCAGGAATTTGATCGCCTTTTCCAGCCCTTCTTTCGGCGTCATCAGACCGTCCTCATGCTCGATGGACATCACATAATCGTACCCTGTGCTGCGAAGTTCGCTGCAAATGGCACGCCAGGTTTCTTCACCGTGGCCGTAGCCAACGGTGCGGAACAGCCAGTCGCGCGATTCCATCTGATCAAAGCGCGTGGTATCCAGCACGCCGTTGACTGCCGTTTTGTAGGGGTCAATATAGGTATCCTTTGCGTGGAAGTGGAAAATGGCGCCCTTCAGCTCACGGATAGCGGCGACCGGGTCGATCCCCTGCCAGAACAGGTGAGACGGGTCAAAGTTCGCACCGATATTATCACCGGCATATTTGCGGATCTTAAGCATAGTCGACGGATTGTAGACACAAAAACCGGGGTGCATTTCAAAGCAGACCTTAACGCCGTGATCCGCCGCAAACTTTGCTTCCTTCTGCCAGTAGGGAATCAGCTTTTCTTCCCACTGCCATTTCAGGATCTCCTGATAATCGGTCGGCCAGGCGCAGGTGACCCAGTTGGGGTACTTTGCGCCGTCATGGTCGCCCGGGCAGCCGGAAAACGTCGTCACGCGGTCAACACCGATTTTTTCTGCCAGCAGCACCGCCGCTTCAAACTGTTCATGATCCCACTTTGCAATGTCCGGGTTTGGATGAACCGCATTGCCGTGAACCGAAAGGCAGGAAATCTGCATATCATATTTTTTGATGGTATCGGTAAACTTGGAAATCAGAGCCGGTTCCTTCATAAATTTCACCGCATCGCAGTGAGCCGTCCCCGGGGAACCGCCACAGCCGATCTCCACAGCCTGTACACCGAGTCCTTTAAGGTACCTGAGAGTATCCTCCAGCGAAAGATCGCCGAGGATCACCGTTAATACGCCCAGCTTCATACAAACACTCCTTCATTCGTTTAATTGAAAAACAGCGGAAAACCGTTGTTTTTCGTATTAAAAAGCAGCTGCGTCGTTTTCTTCGGGGACCGTTCCCATGCGGAGCTCCCAAGCTTAGAAGAAAAATGAATTTCGCAGGCTTTTTAATTGCATTTTAAAATATATCCAGTATAATTAAAGGAAACGGGCATTTATCTTCCATAATCTTTTTTTGCCAGATTTACAATAAGGATGTGACGCTTTTGAACGGTTCATACGAAGTGCAGCGGGACAATATGACAAGTCTTGCGATCTGGCCAACCCTGCACAACACCTGCAACCCTCATTTTCACAGCAGCATCGAACTGACCTATGTGCTGGACGGAGAATTCAGAACCATCATTAACGGCAAAACCGTAACTGCAAAAAAGGATGAGTTGGTTATTTTTTCCAGCTACTGTACTCATGCCACTCCGGCAGAGCCAAAGCAACACAATAAAACCATTGTAATGATCATTCCACCCGAGCTGATCGGCGCTGCCAGCGGAAGAATGAGCGGAAAAATCTTTCGCCAAACCATCGTCAGCGACCCGGCTGTCTGCAGCGAAATCCTGCACTGCATGCGAATGCTGATCCGGCTGAAAAAATACGGCCCGCTCGACAGCTGCGTCAGCAAGGGCTACGCTTATGTTGTCATCGGCCTGCTGATGGAGCGGGTTGGCCTCACCGACACAGGCAACGACAAAACCGATTATTTTTTTAAAGATATCCTTGCCTATATTGAAGAGCATTACATGCAGCCGCTTTCGCTGGAAACGATCTCGACCACCTTCGGCTACAGCAAATACAGCTTTTCTCATCTCTTCAACTCTTACTTTGGCTGTACGCTGACCGACTATGTCAACTCTCTGCGGGCTCGGTGCGCTTCAAGCCTTTTGACCGAAACGGAGCTTTCCATGACGGAAATCGCCATGCGTTCCGGCTTTGAAAGCCTGCGCACCTTTTACCGCGCCTTTAAAAAGAATTACAATTGCACTCCGTCGGTTTACAAAAAGCGCCGGGAATCCCGTTGAAACGACTGCCGAACCGCAGCGGTCAAATAGACACCGCAACGGCCTGTCCCTGCGCGTCGGAAGCAAACGCCGCTTCAATTACACGCATTACACGCATCATCTGAGGATGCGTGACGATCTGCTGCTCTTTGCCATCGATCGCACGGCAGAAGTTCCGGTAAAAATCATGTACATCAGAATGCGGGATCGGCAGCTCATAGCGGTCCACCGTGACGGAATCGCGCGGCGCCATCGTTTTGGTCAGCCCGGCCGCCGTCTGTACGGGCAGCACATCGCTTTCGTGCCAATATTTGCAGCGTACCGCCTCGCACGGCTCACGCCAGTCGCGAATGCGGGCGCTGCCTTTTTTTGCCTGTAAATAGAACCGCGGCAGCTCAATGAAGTTATAGGTTCCAACCTCTACGTATCCGGTTTTTCCACCCGCAAATGTCAGTTCCAAACGGAAGCCGTCATCCACCAGCGGTTCGGTAATATGGGTAAACTCGCAGGAAACGCGTGTAATTTCATCCGGTAAAAGCAGAAGCATCTGGTCGATCAAATGCACGCCCCAGTCGTACAGCATCCCGCCGCCATGCTCCTTTTCGCGCCGCCAATCGCTCGGGATTCCGCGCGAGCCGTGAATTCTCGATTCAACGCGGAAGACCTCTCCCAGCTCTCCGCTGTCACAGATCTGCTTCATTGCAAGGTAGTCAACATCCCAACGGCGGTTCTGATGTACCGTAAAAAGCCTGCCGCTTTCTTCTGACGCCGCAAACATGGCGGAAAGATCCTCACAGGAAAGCGTAACCGGTTTTTCCGAAATCACGTGTTTCCCCGCCCGCAGCGCAGCCACTGCCAGCTCCCGGTGCACATCGTTCGGCACGGCAATTGTGACAAGATCCACCTGCGGGTCTGCCAACACCTGCTCCAACGAGGAATACGCCCGAATCCCCCGGCTCTCTGCAAGCTGACGCCGCTGTTCATCAATATCCCAAATCCCGTTCAAATGCACTGCATCGCTGTTCTGCGCATGCTGGGTGTGCCATCCGCCCATTCCACCGTAGCCGATCACTACAAGATTTTTCACAATCATTCACGTCCCCTGTCACTTCAATATGGGAAAATATCAGATTTACTGACTATCCGTATCATATCACAGCACAAAACGTGCGTCTT
>JAHZES010000195.1 GCA_019421725.1 Clostridiales bacterium
CTGCCATTGGAGTGGACTGGGGTATTTCCGATCCGATTTTGTCGGAAAAGGATCTAAAAGCACCGCTGCTTAAGGACAGCGACTGCAGTTTTGTTTATACCGCGTAATTAAGCAGCACAGAACCGGCAGGCAAAACGCGATGCTGCCTATGATTCGGCAGAAAAGCGGCCTGCAGGGTGAAATAAAAAGGAGTGACTTTGCCATGACGATCATTGTAACGGGCGGCGCCGGGTTTATTGGCAGCAATTTTGTTTACTTTCAGCTGAAAAACCATCCGGAGGATAGGATTGTCTGTCTGGATGCGTTGACCTATGCTGGCAATCTTGCTACGCTGGAGCCGGCCACGAAGAATCCGAATTTTCGTTTTGTAAAAGGTGATATTACCGATCGCGCCTGTGTTGCAAAGCTGTTTGAGGAAGAAAAACCGGACATTGTGGTGAACTTTGCCGCAGAGAGCCATGTTGACCGCTCGGTGGAAAACCCGGGCGTGTTTCTGCACACCAATATCATTGGCACACAGGTTTTGATGGACGCTTGCCGTAAGTACGGCATTCAGCGCTACCATCAGGTTTCCACCGATGAGGTTTACGGCGATCTGCCGCTGGATCGCCCCGATTTGTTTTTTACGGAGGAAACGCCGATCCATACGTCCAGCCCATATTCGGCGTCTAAGGCGTCGGCTGATTTGCTGGTGCTGGCTTACCACCGTACGTTCGGCCTGCCGGTTTCCATTACGCGCTGCTCGAATAATTACGGGCCGTATCATTTTCCGGAAAAGCTGATTCCTTTGATGATCACGCGTGCGCTGGCGGACGAATCGCTGCCGGTATACGGTACAGGCGAAAATGTGCGCGACTGGCTGTATGTGGAGGATCACTGCAGTGCAATTGATCTTGTGATTCGCAAAGGGCGGGAAGGCGAAATCTATAACATTGGCGGACACAACGAACGGACCAATTTGGAGGTTGTACGGGCGGTTCTGCGCGAGTTGAACAAACCGGAAAGCCTGATCACCTATGTAAAGGATCGGCCCGGTCACGACCGCCGTTACGCCATTGACCCGACCAAGATCCACAACGAGCTTGGCTGGCTGCCCGCGACCAAATTCGACGACGGAATTCATCAGACCGTTCAGTGGTATCTGGAAAACCGCGAATGGTGGGAAAACATTCTGCGCGGAGATTACCAGAATTATTATGAGCGCATGTATGCAAACCGGGGCAAAGCCTGAGAGCCTGGCGTACGCGGCTGTTTTGAAAGGAGAATGATCCGATGAAGGTTTTGGTTACCGGTGTGAAAGGGCAGCTGGGCTATGATATGATTCGACGCCTCAACGAACGAAGGATAGAATGCAAAGGCGTTGACCTGGAGGATTTTGACCTTACCGACAGAGAAGCGGTGATGGCGGCTGTCATGGAATACGCTCCGGATGCGGTCGTTCATTGCGCGGCCTATACGGCAGTAGACAAAGCGGAAGAAATGCAGGACGCCTGCCGCGCGGTAAACGTGGGAGGAACACGCAATATTGCGTTGGCCTGCCGTACTATTGGTGCAAAAATGATTTACCTGAGCACGGATTATGTGTTTGAGGGTCAGGGAACAGAGCCGTTTGAGCCGGATTCACCGAAAAAGCCGATCAATTTTTACGGGTTGACGAAGCTTCTTGGTGAAGACGAGGTAAAAAGCCTGTTGGATCGGTACTTTATCGTCCGTATTTCGTGGGTGTTCGGGGTTAATGGCAAGAATTTTGTGAAAACCATGCTGAGGCTCGGCAAGGAAAAGGAAAGCATCAACGTAGTGAATGACCAGATCGGTTCTCCAACCTATACCTATGATCTCGCTGCGCTGCTTTGCGATATGCTGGAAAGCGAGAAGTACGGAGTTTACCATGCAACAAACGAAGGATTTTGCGCCTGGAGCGATTTTGCCGCTGCCATTATGCAGGAAGGCGGGCTTTCCTGCAAGGTGAATCCCATTCCGTCGTCCGAATATCCGGCGGCAAAGGCAGCACGCCCCGCAAATTCACGGATGTCAAAGGAAAAGCTGGTGCAGGCGGGCTTTACCCGACTGCCGACCTGGCAGGATGCTCTGCACCGCTATATGCTCGAGCTGCGTGAGAGCGGGCAGGTATAATACAGAGCTGCGGCAAAAAACTTTTTAACACTGAGTGACAAGAAAAACACGGAAGTCTTTTCAAAAGACTTCCGTGTTTTTGTCTGAGATGGACGAACACCGAAAGAGCGGCCCATTTATTCCGTATAATCATCCAGCCACTGAATAAAATCAGCTTCCGTGCAGCCGCTGCCGGAGCGGAAAGCGTCGTACCAGTAGTGTTGCGGGTCGTCGCCGCTGCCGTGCGAAAGGAACGCAAATTGGTACGGCATCTCCACCCCGGAGACGGTCTTGCCGGTGTGCCAGTTGACATAGCTGCCGCGGCAAGTTTTTCCGTTGTACATAACGCCGCGTTCCTCCGGGGTGGCGTGGTCAAATGCAGGAACGCCGTTCTCGTCCAGATACCACGAGGAATCGACTTCGACCCATGCCAGCTCTTGGTTGGAAATTTGCTGAAAGAGCACATATTGAGAGGGCGAAACATCGGCGATTTTTTCGACCTTGTTCTCCGGGGTAAAGAAGCGGTAAATGGCGTTCCCGGTTTTCAGAAACAGCATAGCGCTGTCAAAATCGCAGAATTGCTCGATGGGTGTGTCGAAGGCGTAGAGGGTCTGAATATGGCTTCCATCGATTTCCGCACTTTTCAATTCGCAATTTTCGCTGCCGTACAAAATCAGGTCATTCTGAATTTCGAAGCTGGTAACAGGCTCTGGAATGATCGGATAAAGGGTTTTTATGTGGTAGTACTCACAGGTAACAGGGTTCGCTATCCAATAGTGGGGGGAATCCCAGACAACCCAGTAAATATAATTTTCCCGCGGAGAAGTATCTTGAGCAAATTCCGGATCATTAGATAAAGAAGGGTCTACAGAGGTATTCTGGTCCATCATACTATGATAAAAAGCAGACTGAAAAATACCGATCCATAAGTGACCCTCGTCTGCAAGAAGATGCTCCGGACAAACGGAGTGCCAATGAAAAGGAACATATTCTCTGCGGACGGAATCGTATTCTTCCGCGCTCATCTGCAAAATATCCTCGCTTTCGGACGTCGATTCAGAGGAAATGGGAGAAGAAGCAGAAGAAGAGCTGTTGACGGGCGCTGCCGAGGAGAAGCCCGGTTCCGGAGAAACGGAAGAAGTCGGCGGCTCTGCGTGACAGCCGATAAACGAAAAAACCAGAGCGCAGAGAACAAGCGCTTTCAAGGGTTTCATGGGTCAGCTCCTCCTGTTCTTATGCGGTGATCTTCTGCACATAGCCGCAGCGGCGGCTTGGGCAGTTCTGCTATTCTGCATCATCATCCAGTTCCGTATAATCATCCAGCCACTGAATAAAATCGGCTTCCGTGCAGCCGCTGCCGGAGCGGAAAGCGTCGTACCAGTAGTGTTGCGGGT
>JAHZES010000196.1 GCA_019421725.1 Clostridiales bacterium
TGTTTTCAACGGCAGGGCGCTTCATATGGTACAAAAGTCAAATGCGGATTTTTCGGTCAGCGTAACACATACGCGTCTTTATGCAGCGGCGGTCGTAATTGGCGAGGCGCGGCTGGTTTCAAAGGGAGAAGAAGTGGAATGAAACAAATTCTGACGGCGCAGCAGACCCGGGAGCTGGAAAACAGAGCAGCGGAAACGGGGATATGTCACTTTGAATTAATGGAACGTGCCGGAAATGCCGCTGCGCGCTACCTGCTCTCGCGCTGCGCTGCAGCGGAAAAGCAGACGCTGATCCTTTGCGGCAACGGAAATAACGGCGGTGACGGTTTTGTGATCGCACGTGTTCTGGCGCAGACGGGCGGGCAGGCGGACGTGCTTTTAGTAAAAGGCGAGCCGCGCACACCGGATGCCCGGACAATGTATGAGCGCGCCAAAAAAGAAAAAGTGAAGTTCTATTCTGAAGTTTCTCCGCAGGAATTAAACGGCCTCTGTGCGGCGGCGGAGCTGATCGTAGATGCAGTATACGGGATCGGATTTCACGGCGAAACCGACGGGGTCACAGCGCCGGCGCTGGCAGCGGCCAATGCTTCGGGCGCTTACCGTGTGGCGATCGATTTGCCAAGCGGAACGGAATGTGATTCTGCCCGGGCGGCGTCGGTATGTTTTGCCGCCGATGAGACCCTGACGTTTTCCACTGCAAAGCCGGTGCATTGGCATATGCCTTCAGAACGGCAGTGCGGCCGGGTCACAGTGCTTTCACTCGGTATTCCGGACGCAGTTTTGCAGCAGCAACCTGTTCAGGCGTGGATTCCGGACGAGGCTTGGGCAAAGCGAGTATTTCCGCAGCGCCCGGCGGACAGTAATAAAGGGAGCTTTGGTAAGGCGCTTTGTGTGTGCGGTTCCTACGGAATGGCGGGCGCGGCGATGCTGGCGGCCTCGGCGGCATTGCGCTGTGGAGCAGGGCTGGTTCAGCTTGCGATTCCGCGTTCCGTTTATCCGTGTGCGGCATCCCGTCTGTGGGAGGCGGTTTTTTTGCCGCTGCCGGAGACAGAAGAGGGAAAGCTCGCGCCGCAGAGCATTCCGCTGCTGCTGGATGCATCAAGACGGGCGTCTTCCTGTCTGCTGGGCTGTGGAATGGGGATGAGCTCCGCAGCTGCCAATACGGTAGAAGCGTTGCTGCGGCAGAGCAAAATTCCAACGGTGTTGGATGCAGATGGTATAAACGCCGTTGCAGAGCATAAAGATATTCTGAAAGCAGTTCAGGCGCCGCTGATCTTGACGCCGCACCCAGGCGAAATGGCGCGGCTTACGGGGATGACGGTTGCCCAGGTGCAGGCTTCCCGCACAAGTCTTGCGGCAGAATTTGCAACACAGCACGGCGTCGTTCTCGTGCTTAAGGGCCATCACACGGTGATCGCGGCACCAGACGGACGCCAGTGGGTAAACCCCACCGGCAACGCGGGTATGGCGCGGGGAGGAAGCGGTGATCTGCTGGCAGGTATGATAGCCGCATTTTTAGCGCAGGGCGTGGACGCTGCCGATGCGGCAGTACTGGGCGTATGGCTTCATGGCGCAGCCGGGGATCTTTGCGCAAAAAAACGCTCTCAAACAGCCATGCTGCCACATGAGATGCTTGAAGAGCTGCCGGAACTGTTTTTAAATTTGGAAAAACGGGACTGATCCGCTTGAAACAGATTTTCTGCGTAATCTTTTTTTCCGTGTTCCTGCTAACAGGGTGTGCGGCAGAGGTAGCGCCGCAGGCTCCGAATGAACCCAACTTCTTGTTTTGCTCTGCCTTTTCGGCCGATTACGGTGATTTTTCATTTGGAGGAATATGGGACAGCACAGCTCCCGGAATTTATACAGTAACGCTTCACTATCCGGACACTCTGGCCGGAACGGTGTATTCCTGTAATGGCGAAAACGTGACAATTTCTTTTGAAAACCAGGTTCAAACCATTCCGTTGGCTGCCATCCCGGAACAGGGGGCACTGCGAATTCTTTTCGGAGTTTTCAAAGGCTGTTCGGTACAGCCGGTTTTTGACAAACCGACGCGTAGCGGAGAGTACTGGAGCTTTACCGGAACCGGGAGCAATAGCGGACTGGTTTTACAGACAGATTCTTTGGGTACGATCCGTGAAATAACGTTAGATTATAAGAACTTAACGATCCGCTTTCTGGAAGATGAATCAGAAAGCGAATAGCAGCATGTTGAATAGCGGCTTCCGAAAAGGAATAGTGCTCTTTCTTCGGTGAGGAAGAAGTACTTTTGCTTTCTCGGGAGCCGTTTTGCATGGATCACAGAGGCGCTTTTTACGGAATCTTTTTGTCATTTTCCTGCTCCGTGAATATGATGAATTAAAGAAATATGTAAAACGTTGAATATTTTGAAAAAGCGAAGGCAACACTATTTTTGCCAGCTGACAGAATAGCTTTTACGGAGTGTGAGTGATTGTGATTGTACACAGAGGAGATATTTATTATGCCGATTTGAGTCCGGTGGTTGGTTCCGAGCAGGGCGGGGTGCGTCCGGTGCTGATTGTTCAGAACGATATCGGAAACAAATACAGCCCAACCGTGATTGCCGCGGCTATCACGAGCCAACGCGACAAAGCAAAGCTGCCGACTCATATACAGCTTAGCTGCGGGACCAGCGGCCTGGCAAAGGAATCGATCGTATTGCTGGAGCAGATTCGCACGCTTGATAAACGCCGCCTTCGCGAATGCATGGGGACACTGGACAGTAAGTCCATGCAGCAGGTCAACAAAGCGCTTTCGGTCAGTTTTGGACTCGATCCGTCGCGCAGAACGCTCTAAGGGCTACATAGACCTTGCGTCTGCCCGAGAAAAAGGAGATTTGCCATGACAGAACTGACAGAAGAAGAACTGCGTTTAATTGAAGACCATATTAACCGAGAGCTGCTGACGATTCAAAAATGCCGGATGTATGCGGAGCAGGCGGAAGATCCGCAGGTGAAAGCAAAGTGCGAACAGCTTGCCGGAATGCACAGAATTCATTGTGAACGGATGCTGCGCTGCCTGAACCAGGCGTAAAGACCGCATAGAGATTTTATTAGCAGGAAACGGTGAAAGCAGAAAAGGGAGAATACTGTTGTATAAACTTTCGGATAGAGAAATTTTGGAAGATTTGCTTTATATGCAGTCATCGCTTGCAGAACGATACAGTGCTGCGGCCTTGCGCAGTATGCATGCGGTAATTCGCAATGAGATGCTTGGATTGATGAATGAGGAGCATCGTCTGCATGCCGCTGTTGCCGATGAAATCGAAAAAAGAGGATATCGTTCAGTGTGTGCGGCAGAACAAAAACGGGTTGAAATGCTTGAGAAGGAACTGAAGCAATTGATTTCATCGCGGCACGCAATTTGAATTTTCTAAAGCCCAGCGAAAAAATCTTTTCGCGGGGCTCTATTTTTTCCGGATTTGACATAAATCCTCCTGTACTCCCGCATATAATTAAAGAAGACA
>JAHZES010000197.1 GCA_019421725.1 Clostridiales bacterium
TGCAGCAAACGCTTGCCATGCTGCGGGAGGAGCTTCAGCGCCGAACCAGAGGACATGAAGAAATTGAGCAGGAGCTTTACGAAAAGCGCAGATATCTTTGGCAGGAACTGGTTGGCAACGATCGCGCCGTGCAGGATAACTACGAAAAAGCGTCCCAGATGTCAGATATTAAGGAGAGCGAAAAAACAGAGAACAGTTCCAAGCAACAGATTGCAAAGCTCCGCCGTATGCTGCAGGTACCGTACTTTGCGCGCATAGATTTTCAGGAAAACGGAGAGGTATCTCCTGAAAAAGTTTATATCGGAAAGTTTGGATACACCGATCTGGCAACGTTTACACCGGTTGTTTGCGACTGGCGCAGTGAAATTGCCTCACTTTATTACAATTTCGCACCCGGCGCCGCGGAGTATACCTGCCCGGACGGAATTATTCAGGGTGAGATGACCCGCAAGCGTCAGTTTCAAATTGAACGGGGCACGCTGCTCGGCTGTTTTGATACGGAAATTTCTATTGAAGACCAGTTTCTGCAGAGAATCCTCGGCGCAAAAGCCGGTGAATCCATGAAGACGATCGTGGAATCGATTCAAAAAGGACAGGATGAAGTCATCCGCGACACGGAAAGCGCAGTGGTACTTCTGTTAGGCTGCGCCGGGAGCGGAAAAACCTCTATTGCGCTGCATCGGCTGGCCTACTTGCTTTACCGTTCACGCAGTACCCTTTCGGCATCGGACTGTATGATCTTTTCGCCGAATAATCTGTTTTCGGAATATATTGATTCTGTGCTGCCGGATCTTGGAGAGGAAAGCGTCTGGCAGACTACCTTTGCAGATTTTGCGTCGTCGATTTTTGGAAAAAACTATGACGTGCATTCTTATCTGCAGAGCATAGCCGACGATGTGTCACCTTTGCAGGAAAAGAAGGGAAGCGCGGAATTCGCCGCTGCGGTGCGCAAAGCCGGCGAAGCGTTTGAGAACGCAATTCGCTTTTCAAATCTGGATTTTGCACATCAGACGGTTTTCTCGGCGGAGGAGCTTGCCGAGCATTTTCTGCACAATCGTCGCTCGCTGGGCTATATGCAAAGCATCAGCCGCCTGCGCAACGAGGTTCTCCATCGCCTGGAGGTAGAGAAGGAAAACGTCCGGCAGCGTGTTGCCGATGAGTTGGTCGAACAATTTGGAATCGGCAGCTTTCTTTCCGAAAAAGACCTGGCGGTTTCTGCCCGTGCCGAAACGATTCGCCGTACGCAGGAACTGGAGCGATCGTTTGACGAGAAATATCGGCCCGATTGCTTTGCAATTTATGCTGCTTTGCTCGAAAAAGAGTTTGGAATTCAGGAAAAGACCGCGTTTGAAGCCCGCTTGGCTGACCGTTTGATCTGGTTTGAGGATGCTGCGCCGTTGCTTTACCTGATGAAGTATTTCGGTATGCTTTCGCAGCAAAAGAAGATGCGTCACATTATTATTGACGAAGCGCAGGATTATTCTGAATTGCAGTTTATGCTGCTGCTGGAGATGTACCCGCATGCATATTTTACGATCCTCGGCGACCCGAAGCAGGCGCTCTCCGGCAGCGGTGAGTTTTGGCGTGTTTCCGCGGAACTCAGCGGGCGCACGTTTCGGCGCTACGAGTTGAATGTGAATTACCGCAGCAGCAAAGAGATTGTAGAGTTTACCAATTCGCTTGCCGGCGAAGAGCTTTGCAGAGCGATCGATCGCAGCGGCGGACCGGTTTTACACAAGGCTGTCACACCGCAGGCTCTTGCGGAGGAAATTTCGGCATTTCTTGATGAGGGAGAGCCGGACGAGCTGCGTGCGGTGATCTGTGCCGGCGGGGAAGAGTGTACACGCGTGTTTGCGGCGCTGAACCGCAAGGATTGCTGCTTGTTGACGCATGAGTTTTCCGCACGGAATAAACCGATCTGTGTGCTGCCGGTTTACCTGGCAAAGGGGCTGGAATTTGACCGTGTGGCCGTGGTGGCCGGGCAGAAGCTGACGGGAAACCGCCTTTATGTTGCCTGTACCCGTGCGCTGCACAAGCTGGCGCTGTTTGAGGTCGAAGAGTAACACATGTATTGTTTTGCAAAAAGAGCCAAAAGAGACCGGCTCGGTCTGTGATATTTTGCGGCATGTACCCATTGACCGGGTACATGCCGTTCTTTTTTATACGATTTTCCCTCTTCCGGATCAGAGAGAAAACGTTTTACCGAAAAACTGCTTAAAAGAAAACTAAAATGCACCGAATGTTTTCAAAACGCATATTGTGGAACGAACTGCAAAGGAGGGATCCCCACATGCTGTTGGAGTGGCTTGGCAATATTATCGTGGTGCTTTTGGGCTTGGTGGGTATTACAGAAGTAGTACGGCTGATCGTTTTCTGGATGCTTTCACCGGGGAGGGGAGAAAAAATGTTGATTGTTGTTCCGGTCACCGGTCGTGACGAAGAAGCGGAATTTGTACTGCGCAGCGCTGCACAGCGCGTAAAATGGATGGGCGGCAAAGATGAAAAGCGTGTGCTTTGTGTTGACTGCGGAATGGAGGAAGAAACACGCCGTGTTTGCGAAACAATTTGCAGAGAGTACCGTTTCATGGAGATAGTAACGCCGGAGGAATTAGGCGGCAGGCTTCGCTCGCGGGGAGGGTAATCCGCGAGGAAATGGTGTTTTTCGATCGAGCGCGCTGTTTACCGTTGAGATTCGATGCAAAATGTATTATACTAAAAATAAAGATTTTGGAAGACGGAGTTTCTTTGTTTAAGCGGCCGTCTTGCAGCAAATAGAAACGCGGTGCGGCTTCTGTGCCGCAGAGCTTTACGGGAATGGAATTGCCATGCAGGAAGAAAAAGATATCATAGAGATTACCGGAACAGCGGAATCGGTCACTTTTCGAAATGAGGAATCCGGTTTTACGGTTTTTGAATTGAATACCGGAAGGGAAATGGTTACCGTTGTCGGGGTGCTGGCAACGCTAATGCCGGGCGAACAGCTGCGGGTGAGCGGCAGTTGGACGGTACATGCGACATTTGGTCAGCAATTTCGTGCAGAAATGGTGGAGCATATTCGACCGAAAACCTCCTCGGCCATTTTTCGTTTTTTGGCGTCCGGGGCGATCAAGGGTGTCGGCGCTGTGACCGCCAAAAATCTGGTAAATCGGTTTGGCGACCAAACACTGGAGATCATTGAAAACGAACCGGAACGGTTGTGTGAGCTGAAGGGCATTACGCCGATGCGCTCACAGCGGATCTGTGCGGAATTTAAAAGAATGTTCGGCGTGCGAGAGGTAATGCTTTTTCTCGGTGAATATGGGATAACTCCTGCGGAGGCAATGCGTGTCTGGAAGGTGTGGGGCGTCAATACGGTAGAACGTGTCAAAATGAATCCGTACCTGCTTTGCACGGAGGGGCTGCACATTGGCTTTGAGAGGGCGGATGCCATTGCACAGGCAATGGGGTTTGCTGCAGAC
>JAHZES010000198.1 GCA_019421725.1 Clostridiales bacterium
GAAAAATGCACGATTCTGCAATGTTTTTAACGAAACGCTTGAACAGGGAGATTTGGCGATTGACGGCGGCTGTTTTTGCGGCATCGGCTCGTACCGCGGACAACGGGAAATTGACTGCAGCGGAAAAATCGTGGCGCCTGCTTTTATTGACGGCCACATCCATCTTGAATCCTCGATGGCCTCTCCGGCGGAATTTGCCCGCATGGCTGCATCACACGGAACCGCTGCGGCAATCTGCGATCCTCATGAGCTTGCCAATGTCTGCGGAACGGCCGGAATTGATTATTTACTGGAAAGCTCGGAAAAGCTGCCGGTCGATTGCTTCTTTATGCTGCCAAGCTGCGTTCCTGCCGCGGCAGGCGAAGAAAATGGCGCTGTTCTGTCTGCGGCGGCACTCAGACCTTATTATAAGCATCCTCGCGTGCTCGGTCTTGGTGAGGTGATGGATCTGCCCGGAATTCTGAACGGAGACAAAGACCTGCTTGAAAAGCTGCAGGACGCCAAAAACGCCGGAAAACGCATCGACGGTCACGCACCGGGACTCTGCGGAAAAAATCTGGATACATACCTCGCTGCCGGGATCACGACCGACCATGAATGCTCCTGCGTCGAGGAGGCGCAGGAAAAGCTGCGCCGGGGCATGTGGATCCTTTTGCGGGAAGGTACTGCCGCACGCAACCTGAACGCACTGCTGCCGCTATTGACGGAGCCCGGCGCAGACCGATGCCTGTTTGCCACAGACGACAAGCATCCGGACGAGCTTTTGTCAGAGGGGCATATTGACCTGAGCGTCCGCCGGGCAATCGCAAACGGCGTCGCACCCTTGCGTGCCATCCGTACCGCCAGCCGAAACGCCGCCGAATGCTACGGCTTACACCGTTACGGCGCAATTGCACCCGGGTATTTTGCAAACTTTATCATTACCGATGACCTCAGCCGGTTGCCGATCGAGTCCGTTTGGCACAACGGAAAGCAGGTTTTTCCGGCAAACGAACCGTTGGCATCTACACCCGAATCCGTTTCGCAGCGCGTAACGGACACCTTCCACTGTAAACCGTTTACAGAAGCCGATTTTTCAGACTATCCCGCTCTTCCCTGCCAGACAATCGGCCTGATTCCGGGCGAAATTCTGACCAAAAAATGTGTTGCAGCGCCGGACAACAGCGTCCGCCTGGCGGTCGCCGAGCGCCACAAAAATACTGGCCACATCGGAAAGGCTTACCTTTGCGGATACGGCCTTCGGCGCGGCGCGGTAGCCTCCAGTATTGCGCATGACAGTCACAACCTGATCGTGGCCGGAACAAACGCGCGGGATATGGCTGCCGCTGCCGAGGCAGTGCGCAGGGCCGGCGGCGGATTGGCGGCCGCCGTAGACGGACGGGTTCTCTCGCTTCTGGAGCTGCCGATCGGCGGATTGATGAGCCGACTGCCGGCGGAAAAGCTTTGCGAACAGTTGGAAGCGCTGCGCCGTGCCGCCGAAACACTCGGCGACTTTTCGGGCATCGATCCTTTTATGACTCTGGCTTTCGTCAGCCTTCCGGTCATCCCGGAGATCCGACTGACATCGCGCGGAATCGTCTCGCTCTGCTGATCCTGTCTGAAATTTTCAGATCACGATCCCGCCGTTTGGGCTGAGAATCTGCCCGGTGATGAAATCCGCAGCGGAAGACGCCAGAAAAAAGATGGCCTGTGCGGCTTCCTCCGGCGTTCCCAGGCGTCCTAACGGCGTTTCTTCGCAAAGCTCCTTACGGATCTCCTCCGTTAATGCACTGTTCATTTCGGTATCGATTACGCCGGGAGCAACACAGTTGACCTGTATATTGGACGGTCCCAGCTCCTTTGCGAGCGCTTTGGTCAACCCGATCACCGCAGCCTTGCTGGCGGAATAATGCACCTCGCAGGAACCTCCGCAGATCCCCCACATGGATGACACATTAACGATCTTACCGCGCTTTTGATGGATCAAATCGGGCAGAGCCGCCTGTATGCAATAAAAAGCGCCGTCCAGATTCACTCCCATCATCCGATGCCAATCCTGCTCGGTAATGTCTGAAAACAGCTTCTGCTGCGCGATTCCGGCGTTATTCACAAGCACGTCGATCCTTCCGAAACGCGCACGGATCCTGTTCGCCGCGTCAAACACCTGTGAACGGTCGGCAATGTCCGCGCCAAACGCTTCCGCATCGGCACCCAGCGCCCGGCATTCCTCCACCACCGCCGCCGCCTGTTCCTTTTCCCTGCGGTACAAAACCGCAACCCGGTCGCCGGCGCCCGCAAACAGCTTTGCACACGCACGTCCAATCCCGCGCGAGGCGCCGGTGATCCACACCGTTCGACTCATAAAAATCTCCCTTTCATCCTGTAATTGAAAAAAACCCGGAACCGATGATCTGCCGGTTCCGGGCTTTGCCGTGTTACGAAAAGCAGCGCAGCGTAACCTGAATAATCAAAAACCATAAAAAGATACAGCCGGTCAGCTTGAGCGCATAAATGGAATGGCTGACATTCCTGCTGCGGCCCGCAAAGGTGCGCCGCGTTGCCGCCGCCGCAAAACAGCCGCAGCCGAGCAAAACGGTAAGCGCTTCCCAGATGCGGCGAAACCGGTCGGCAACCGGCACATTGCAAAGCGTCACAACCGCCGCACACGCAAGCGAAAGCGCAATCAGCGCTCCTCCCGCCCAAAACAGGACACGGTCGGAAACATGTTTCATTCCATAGACATCCTTTCCGCGATGCAGACAGTGCAGCCCCTCTGGAAAGCACGCCTGTATTTACCGCTTCACCTTAATGGTAACAATTTCAAACGGCTTGACCGACAACGAAAATGAAGCGCCATCCACCGCAAGCGGAGAACCTTCGTTTTCCATTAAGTCGCAGAGTACGGCATGCTTTGGCACAAACCCAAGTGAAACGGTAACATCCGTTTGTTTATTATACGCTTCATACATGCGGAAAATCAAGTCCCCGGAATCCTCCGCCTGTTTTACGGTTTCCAGAATAACATTCGGTTCTGAGATCGAAACGAGCGAATACCGTTCCGGCAGGCTTCCCCGCTGCTTCACAACGGGCACCGCGGTCATCGGCTGGTTAAGGTCATACGCCAGCTGAACCACACCCGCCGCGCGGTAATCTCCGGTGTGCGGCACGATGGAATACGTAAACTCGTGACGGCAACGGTCGGCGTCCGGATTCGGATAGGTTGCGGATTTCAGCAGCGTCAAGCGCATAACTCCGTCGTGAATGTCATGGCCGTATTTGCAGTCGTTGAGCATGGCAACGCCATAATCATATTCCGCAAAATCACAGTACTTATGTGCACAGACCTCAAATTTTGCCGCGTCCCAGCTGGTATTGCTGTGCGTCGGCCGTTCCAGTGAGCCAAACTGCACCTCATAAGTCGCACGA